>SEDG01000307.1 GCA_004295885.1 Pedobacter sp.
AGCTGTGCTTTAGGGCATCATATTTATGAGGGTAGGTGGTTAAAGAACAATAACTACTTGAAAGAGTACATCAATTTTTGGTTGTATAAGGCCGATGTTGGTCAGACAAAACAACGTTTCCATCAATTTAGCAGTTGGGTAGATGATGCCGTTTATCAGAATTATTTGGTAAAACCGGATGTTGGATTTTTGAAAGGTATTCTTCCCGCTTTGGATGCAGATTACGCCAAATGGGAAACAGAAAGACAGGTTAAAAATGGCTTGTTTTGGCAACACGATGTAAAAGATGGAATGGAAGAGTCGGTGAGTGGTTCGAGAAAAGACCAAAATAATCGCCCAACCATTAACAGTTATATGTATGCGAATGCAAAGGCTTTAGTCAATATTTCAACATTGTTGAAGGATGAGACTTTAAAGCAAAAATACCAAGCTAAGCAAGCCGTATTAAAGAAATTGGTGCAAGATAGCTTGTGGGATGCATCTACCTCATTTTTTAAAACTAGATATGCCAAAGGCGGATTGGCAAAAGCTAGGGAAGCGATTGGTTTTATTCCTTGGGATTTTAATTTGCCCGATGATAACGCAAATTACGCCAAAGCCTGGGACCAATTATTAGATACTGGTGGTTTTAAATCGCCTTGGGGTTTAACAACTGCCGAAAGAAGAGAGCCAACTTTTAGAACGCGTGGCACCGGACATAGTTGCGAGTGGGATGGAGCCTTATGGCCTTTTGCAACTTCACAGACTTTAAAAGGATTATCAAACCTGCTGGTTAATTATAAAAACCACGGTAAAATGACGCCAAAAGTGTTTTATAACGAATTGCAATTATATGCTAAATCACACACTAAAAACGGTAAACCCTATATTGGAGAATATCAGGATGAGAAAAATGGTGACCTGTTAAGGTTGTGATGAAGTAAATAAGTTTTTTCATTCTGAGCATCGCGAAGAATCTCGTAAAATGAGTTCATTTCAGAGATCCTTCCTTCGTCAGGATGACAAAGTATAAAAAAAAATAGTTTGTCATTCAGAGCGCAGCGAAGAATCTATTGTTGGATGTCCTTCGACAAGCTCAGGATGACAAGGCGTACAAATAAACCAGATTTGTCATTCAGAGCGCAGCGAAGAATCTCGGTTAAGAATTCAACTTAATAGATTCCTCCAAAGTCGGAATGACAAAACGTAAAAAGAAAAAATGAAATATATCTTAAAACATCTAATTGTTCTCCTGTTAACAAGTTTCGGCATATCCGCAAATGCGCAAGATTATTATAACGTGCTCACTTACGGCGCAAAAAACGATAGCAGTAAATTGGCCACAACAGCTATTAAAAACGCTATTGATGCAGCTGTTAAAAAAGGTGGTGGTACTATTTATTTTCCGGCAGGAAAATATTTAACTGGCCCGATTCATTTAAAGAGTAATATTACTATTTTAATTGATGCAGGAGCGGAGTTGCATTTTAGTGATGATTTTGACCAATATTTACCAATGGTAAAAAGCCGTTATGAAGGTGTGGATGTAACAAGCTTTTCGCCACTTTTTTATGCTTACAAAGAAGGTTACAAGGAAGGTCAAGCTCGTTCTAAGTGGCAATTGAAATTTGATGAACTAAATAAGGATATCCTTTTACCAGACGACCCAAAACAAATGAAACGAGGATTTTTACGACCGCCTTTTATTCAGTTTATGTACAGCAAAAATATTCTAATTGAAGGTATAACCATTCGTAATTCACCTTTCTGGACGGTTAATCCAGAGTTCTGTGAAAATGTAAAAGTGCATGCAGTTACTATTTTTAATCCTCATAAAAATGCGCCAAATACAGATGGCATTAATCCAGAATCGTGTAAAAATGTGCACATTTCAGATTGCCACATAAGCGTTGGAGATGATTGTATCACCATTAAATCTGGTAAAGATGGACCAGGTAGAAAAATGGCTACTCCTGCAGAAAATCATACAATTACAAACTGTACCATGTTATCTGGTCACGGAGGTGTGGTAATCGGTAGCGAAATGAGTGGCGATGTGAGGAAAATTACCATTTCCAACTGTGTTTTTGATGGTACAGATAGAGGTATCAGAATCAAATCTGCAAGGGGAAGAGGTGGTATTGTGGAGGAAATTCGTGTGAGTAATATTGTGATGAAAAACATTAAAGAACAAGCAATCGTTTTAGACTTACAATATGCAAAAACAACTGTTGAACCAGTTTCTGAGCGTACACCGAGATTTAGAAACATCCATTTTAGCAATATCACTGGGCAAGTGAATCAAGCGGCTTATTTGAACGGATTGGAAGAAATGCCGATTGAAAACATCACATTTAGCGATATCAATTTAGATGCAAAATCTGGTGTTAATATTTCTAATTCAAATCGAATTGAATTCCACAATGTGCAAATTAATACAGAAATTGGTGCTGGAGTAATTGCCTCAAAAGTGAATTATTTAACGTTAGACAACGTAAAAACCTATACGCCATTATCAAATTCGCCAGTTTTAGATTTGAGAAATGTAAATGATGCTTTTATATATAACGCAAATCCCTATGTTGGAACAAATACTTATTTGCGATTAAGTGGTGTAGAAACAAAGAATATTACGCTAGGAAATAATAATTTTAGAAATGCTAAAACCCCTGTTAAAAAAGAGGCTGAGGTGAAGGAAGAAATTACTGTTATTTCTGGGGATAAATAATGACGAATTGTTCTAATAAACTATATTAACAATAATGAATAATCTACCTAAACCTATTTTCTTCCTATTATTTTTACTTATAACCTTAAGCGGTGTTCAGGTGTTCGCCCAAACAGACCATCACCTTTGGTATAATAAACCTGCAGAAAAGTGGACAGATGCTTTGCCAATTGGCAATGGCAGGATAGGGGCAATGATTTTCGCTGGTGTTGCTCAAGACCATATCCAATTTAATGAAGAAACTTTATGGTCTGGTCAACCTAGGAATTACAATAAAAAAGGAGCATCGAAATATCTAGCAGAAATAAGAAGGCTACTTTTTGAAGGAAAACAAAAGGAAGCTGAAGCTTTAGCAGGAGCCGAATTTATGGGCTTGAGAAGTGAAGCTGGCGACAAAAACAAATGGGTGTCGGAAATGAAAGCTGGAAAAGGAATTAACGGAAATCCAGCCTTAGAGAATTATGATGATAAACTTTGGAGAACCTTGCAAGTTCCATCTTATGAAGGTTGGGAAACGGTTGGTTTAACGAATGTTGATGGTGCTGTTTGGTTCAGAACAACTTTTGACGTGCCTGCAAATTGGGCCGGAAAAGATTTAGTATTAGATTTAAACAGAATTCGCGACCAAGATTTTACCTACATCAACGGTCAATTGGTTGGTAACACCGATAACTTAGAGCCTAGAAAATATACTATTCCAGCAAAGCTGATAAAAACAGGTAAAAATACAATCGCCATACAGGTTTTAAACTATTATGATAAAGGCGGAATCTCTGGTTACAAAGACACTACAAGGCATATTGGAGTTTATCCAGTTGGTTCGAATATCGAAAATGGGGTTTCATTGGTAAAAAAATGGAAGTATAAAATTCAGAATGAAGAACCGCCCGCAACTCCTCAATATCAAGCAAGTTATCAGCCATTTGGCGATTTAAATTTGTATTTTAAGAATGTAAAGTCTGTGGTTTCAAACTATAAGAGAACACTTGATTTAACAACAGCAATTACTACCACAACCTATACTTTAAACAAAGTTGATTACAAAAGGGAATATTTTGCCAGTCAACCAAATCAAGCCGTAGTTATCAAATTATCAGCTAGTAAACCAAAATCTATAAGTTTTGATGCAGGTTTGTCTAGTCCACATTTACATTCGATTGTTAAGGCTTTAAACAACAATACCATCTCCATTTCTGTACAAGTTAAGGATGGCGCTTTAAAAGGTGAAAGTCGCCTGACTGCCCTAGTTAAAAATGGAACGCTGAAAATCGTAAACCAGAAATTAAGTATTAGCAATGCTGATGAAGTGACTTTATACCTAACAGCTGGAACTAATTTCGTAAACGCAGACGATGCGTCTGGAAATCCAGCAGATGCCAATAACAAAGCGCTAACTAGTTTAAAAGGCAAAAACTATAACCAAATTAAGCAAGCGCACATTCAAGAATATCAAGGCTATTATAAAACCTTCGATGTTAATTTTGGAACATCTGAGAATGCAAAACTACCTACTGGTGAGCGTTTGATTAAGTTCGCAAAAACCAACGACGCAGCTTTTATGGCTTTGTATATGCAATACGGCAGGTATTTGTTAATCTCAAGCTCTCGTCCAGGCGGTCAACCTGCAAACTTACAAGGCATTTGGAACGATTTATTATCTCCGCCATGGGGAAGTAAATATACTACCAATATCAATATGGAGATGAATTATTGGCCAACGGAAATGCTAAATCTTTCGGCATTAAATGAGCCATTGTTTAGCAAAATCAAGGCCTTATCTGTTAAGGGGACCGAAACAGCGCAGGATTATTATAATGCAAAGGGTTGGGTTCTACATCACAATACTGACTTGTGGAATGGTACGGCGCCAATCAATGCATCAAACCACGGGATTTGGGTAACGGGTGCAGCTTGGTTAAGTCAGCACTTGTGGGAACACTATTTGTATACTGGAGATAAGAAATTTCTAGAAGAAGAAGCTTATCCAATAATGAAAAGGTCTGCTCAATTTTTTGAGGATTTTTTAATAAAAGACCCAAAAACAGGTTGGTTAATTAGTACGCCATCTAATTCTCCAGAAAATGGTGGTTTAGTTGCAGGACCAACAATGGACCATCAAATTATTAGAACGTTGTTTAATAATTGCATCACTGCCTCAGAAAATCTAGGAGTTGATGATGCTTTTAGAAAGTCATTACAAACAAAAGTGAAACAGATTGCGCCCAATCAGATTGGAAAATATGGGCAGTTGCAAGAATGGTTGACGGATAAGGACGACACCACAAATAAACATCGTCACGTTTCTCATTTATGGGGAGTTTACCCTGGTGATGA
>SEDG01000308.1 GCA_004295885.1 Pedobacter sp.
TAAATCTATATTCTTTTTCTGAAGATGCGCTCTTGGCTCTCCCCTTTTTTCATTGTAGGCAACAATTAAACTTTGGTTATCCAACAAAACACCTTGTAAACGACCATAAGGACAAATTACCGTACAAACTACTTCACGTACGTAGGCAAAAACACCGTAAAAAATAAAAGTGAATAACCAGATAGACAAAAAGCCTGAAACATGCAAACTAACTGGTTCGGTAATGATTTTATACAGCACGTTTGAACCAATTAAATACGCTAAAAACGTATTTGCTATCGCAAAAGAAATCAACAGAAATAAAAAATGTTTAAAGCTTTTCTTAAGGATTTTTTCTCCTGTCCAAACTTGCGCATCCAGCTTTTTTTGTTGGTTGGCATCACCTTCAATCCAATACTCAATTCGTCTAAAAACCATCTCCATGAAAATAGTTTGCGGACAAACCCAGCCACACCACAACCTCCCTAAAATCACCGTAAAACAGACGATGAAAATGAGCATAATTAACATCGCCAATGCGAAAAGGTAAAAATCTTGTGGAGTGAAAATTAAACCAAAGAAGACAAACTTGCGCTCAATAAAATTTAATAAAACGAGCTGTTCATCATTATATTTAACAAAAGGAAATGAGAAAAGACAAGCTAGCAAAACATAACTTACCCATTTTCGGTAAGTATACAATTTGCCCAAAGGTTTTTTAGGGTAGAGAAACTCCCTACCCCATTTTTTATTGTCGTTAACCTTTTGGAGTGGTTTCATTTTTTGTGGTATCCGTGGTTAATTTTGCTTCGTACTTTTCTCCTTGAGGTGCTTTTGCATTAGCAGGATGAGTTCCTTTTAAAGATTCTATAAAATTTACAACTTCAGCAATATTTTTAGCACTCAGGTTTTTCTCCCAACTTGCCATTCCCTTTGCCGGAACACCATATTTTACCGTTTTAAAAACATCATTAATGCTTCCGCCATGCAACCAATATTCATCAACTAAATTTGGTCCAACTATGCCTTGTCCTTGCTCTCCATGACAGGCTATACAGTTAGCTAAAAACACGGCTTTTCCATTGGCAACTAGTGCTGGGTCTACTTTTACAGAATTTTCATCATATTTCTCTCCAGCTTTGGCCAAAAACAATCTTTTATCTTCAGTGGCTTTGGCCATTTCTGTCTCGTACTCTTGGTCTTGCCTCGGTCCATCAGCAAAATGATAATAATAGATATAGCCTACCGCAAAAATCATAGTGCCATAAAAAAGCACGTTAAACCATCTTGGCACTGGATTATCCAATTCATGAATGCCATCGTAAGCATGTGGAATTGTCATATCCGCTTCTTGCTCTATAGGTTTTAAACTCAGTAATTTTGTCCAAATGTTCGGCTTACTTCTTTTTTGCTTCAGCCATTCTTCATAAGGCAATGCTTCTGGAGCTTCATATTTTTTAAATGGAGATGGGTCTGCTTGCACCTTAATCATCACTTTAAAGGCATTAAAAAGTATTACCGTAACCAAAAGCAAAACAGCTGCGAATAACAATAAAGCTATGATTAGCACTTCTGTTGTACTTAGTCCAATCGAAGGATTAGGGATTACAGGGGCCGTTTTTTCAGCTGCACTTGCAAAAACTTGCGTACTGATTATTAAAATTCCAAAAGTTATGTTAAGCTTTTTCATCTCCTTGTGTTTGATTGTCTTCGATTGGTAAATTGCTCATTAAACTAATGTGGTTTTTATTAAGCTTAAGTAGATACACGCCCACTAGCACAAAAAATACCATAAATAGGAGTAATGAGGTTATCAGGTACATTTCACCTCCAGCTAGGTCTTTAATTTGTTTAAACATGATTATTGGTTTGATGGGATAGTTGATTTATTTGCTTTAATATCTGCACCTAATCTTTGCAGATAGGCTATTACAGCGATGATTTCTTTATCGCTCGTTACCCTGATGTTATTTTGCCTTAAGTCTTTAGCAATAGTGTCTGCCTGTTTTCTTAGCGATGCATTTGCTATTTTAATTCTCCAGCTTTGCTGTATTCGCCATAACGTTCTGTTTCTGAACGGAATGGGCGAACGGTTTGAGAGTGACAGTTTACACAGCCCTCACGAATGTAAACATCTCTACCTTGCAGCTCAAGCGCTGAATATGGTTTTACACTGGCTATGGTTGGCACGTTAGATTGGATGGTAAAAGTTGGCATCATCTCTACCATTCCACCAATTAGAATGATAATTAAGGCAAACACCATAAACTTTATCGGCTTGCGTTCTAGTCTTCTATGCCATTTTTTATCCGATGCATCTTCTACCATTACCTTTTCTAATGGCATTGCTTCTGCAGCTTCATTAGCTACCAATTTTCCCCTCAGCATGGTTTTAGCAAGGTTAACCGTCATCACAATAACGCCAGTTAAGTAAAGCGTACCGCCGATGCTTCTCAACACATGCATTGGAATAATTTGCAAGGTTGTAGATAGAAAATTAGGATACTTCAATAACCCCTCTGGCGTAAACTCTTTCCACATTAAACCTTGTGTAAACCCAGCCCAATACATCGGCACTGCGTAAAACAAAATACCTAAGGTGCCAATCCAGAAATGGAAGGAAGCCATTTTTTTAGAGTAAAGCTCAGTTTTATAAATGCGGGGAATTAACCAATACAACACGCCAAAGGTTAAGAAACCATTCCACCCTAATGCGCCAACATGAACGTGGGCAACAATCCAATCGGTAAAGTGGGCAACCCCATTAATTTGTTTTAATGAAAGTAAAGGTCCTTCAAAAGTCGCCATTCCATAAGCAGTTAAGGCAACAACCATGAACTTTAGGGTTACGTCTTCACGCACTTTATCCCAAGCACCACGTAAGGTTAACAAACCGTTAATCATACCACCCCAACTTGGCGCAATAAGCATAATTGAAAAGGCAACACCTAAAGATTGTGCCCATCCTGGCATACCACCATTGTACTAAGGCATCTTGCACACCTGCATACACATAATAACTTTTAAAAGCTGAGATTGGTAATTCGAAAGAGTTTACAATATGCAACACTGCAATGGTTACAAAAGTGGCAATGTAAAACCAAATAGCAACATACAAATGCCTTTCTCTGCGTTTAATAATGGTACCAAACATATTAATACCAAAAACTACCCAAATTAAGGTAATGGCAATATCGATTGGCCATTCCAATTCGGCGTATTCATGGGATGTGGTGAGACCAAGTGGCAAAGTGATTACTGCCGAAACGATAATTAATTGCCAACCCCAAAAGTGGATTTTGCTTAGTACATCACTAAACATTCTTGCTTTTAAGAGGCGTTGTAATGAATAGTAAACACCCATAAAGATGGCGTTGCCTACAAAGGCGAAAATTACCGCATTCGTATGCAAAGGTCTAATCCTGCCAAATGTGGTATATTGGTTGCCTAAATTCATGGCTGGCTTAAACAATTGCATGGCAACGAGTAAACCAACCGTCATACCGATAATACCCCAAATAATGGTGGCAAGACCAAAATTTCGAACAATTTTGTTATCGTAAGTAAATTTTTCTAACTGCATAAAAAATAGAGATTATTTGTTTTGTAATACCCCAAAAGTATTTATTGAGGCAGGGTTGCCGCGTGACAAGGCTTAGTTGAAAAAGTGATATTCGTCAGAAAAGCGTTGGACGAGAGGACAATGGTTGATGGCTGATGGACCATTGACTCTGAACTAAAGACTCTGGACTAACTTCCCTCCTCTTCATCATCAAACAACATTCTCATGGCTGGGGTAACCACATCATCATGTTGCCCACTTTTAAGCGACCAAATAAATGCGCCTAAAAAAACGAGTGCCATTAACAGACTACAGCCCACTAAAAAATAAAGTATGTTCATATCAAATTGTTTTTACGGGCAAAAAATCTGGTGGCTATGGTAGTAAAACTGATAATGGTGATAGTGCTCAGTGGCATCAGCACTGCTGCAACTAATGGATAAAGAGTGCCCTGCACAGCATAATACAAACCAACGCAATTGTAGGAAATGGCAATGGCAAAGCTGATTTTAATTATTTTCAAACCGTCTTTACTTAATTGATAAAAACTGGGAAGAAACTCCAAAGAACTCCCTGTTAAAATGGCATCGCAACCTGGCGTAAAATTGTTGACGTTGTCTGTAATGGCAATCCCAAAATCGCTCTGTTTCAATGCCCCAGCATCATTTAAACCATCTCCCAGCATCATCACCTTTTCGCCATTTTCTTGTTGTTTTATAATAGCCGCCAACTTTTGTTGCGGATCCTGCTCAAACTTTATGGTTGTTAATGAAGGGAAAAATGACTGAAGTGCTTTTTCGTCCTTATTGGTATCTCCAGAAAGCACCTTTAAGCTAAACTGCTTTGCTAACCTGTTCATCAACTTAGCCAAATTTGAACGCCATTGTTGAGTAACAATAAAAGAACCTTTGTAGGCACTGTTAATTACAATATGTACACCATTATGTTGGTCTGGTTTAATATCGAAAGGCAAAACAGACTGATTACCTGCATAAACCATTTGATTATTCACCAAACCCCTAATTCCCTTGCCCGGTGATTCTTTAAATTTTGAAATTGGATAGAATTTACCGTAAGATAAACTGTTTAGGATTTGCCTACTTAAAGGATGTGAAGAATGGTTGAGTAACGATACCAGCAATTTTTTCTCCTCGTCTGTAAGAATTCCAGTGAAGCTGATTTTTGCATTTTCTGTTGTGGTTAAAGTTCCTGTCTTATCAAATACAATCGAATTGCAATGGGCTAATTCCTCAACGGCATCCGTATTTTTCACGTAAAAACCTTTTTTATCGAATACTGATAAAATAGCTGATAATGTAAATGGCGTACTTAAAGCTAACACGCAAGGACAAGCCACAATAATTACAGCTGTAAATGCCGCCCAAGCTTTTATAGAATTATCATAGTAAAACCAATAACCCATGGCGCTAAAAGCGATGATAAACACAGCAATCGTAAAATATTTAGCTACGCTATCATTAAAGTTCTGCTTAAAATTATGGGTATAATTTTCCTTGTTCCATAAGCTTGTGAGGTAACTTTGCGAAGCATTTTTTACAACTTCTATTTCAATGCCCTCTCCCATTTGTTTACCGCCGGCATAAATTATTTCGCCCAAGACTTTCTGTTGAGGTTCGGTTTCTCCAGTTACAAAGCTCATGTCTAGCCAAGCATCGCCTCGCATCAAAATTGAATCTGCAGGTACCAGTTCACCATTTCTAATCCATAAACGGTCGCCAATTGCCAATTCATTTATCGCCTTTGGCTGCTCCCTGCCATTTTGCAACGTGGTAATGGCTATAGGGAAATAAGAGCGATAATCTCTATCAAAAGAAATGTGATGATAGGTGCGCTGTTTAACCCATTTCCCCATTAACAAGAGAAAGACCAAGCCTGTCAAGGTATCGGCAAAACCTACCCCGCTGTTAAAAATGACAGAAAAAGCAGTCCTTAAAAACAGCACTGCAATAATTAAGGCTAGTGGTGTATCTAAGTTGATGTGTTTGTGTTTTAAACTAGCAAAGGCTGATAAAAAATAATCTTTACCACTAAAAAGTACCACAGGAATAGAAAAAGCCAAGTTTAACCAGGAGAATAATGCCTTGAATTGAGGTTCTAGGTTTGAGAGGCCAAAATATTCTGGAAAGCTAAACAACATCACATTCCCCATGCAAAAACCAGCAACACCAATCTTTAGAATAAGGCTTTTATCTACTTTATTGCTATTTTCTTTCACCACATCTTGTAAGTTGATGGCAGGCTCATAGCCAATTTGAACCAAAATTTCTACAACTTTTCTCAAAGTAATCGCTTCGTGTTTAAAACAAAGGGTAACTTCTCTTTTCAAGAAGTCTATCCTAGAGCTATAAACAGCTGCATTAATTTTATATAAATGTTCTAAAAGCCAAATGCATGAACTACAATGAATCGCGGGGATATAAAAGGTGACGATGCAATTTTCCTTGTCCTGATAATTAACCAGTTGTTTAACAATACTTGGTTCATCTAAATATTCAAAATGGGCATTTGTCTCTAACCTTTTTCCAGGACTATCATTATAAGCGTAATAAGCACACATATTATTAGCCGACAATATCTGATAAACGCCCTTGCAACCTGCACAACAAAAATGTTTATCGGCCATTACCAAATCAACGCCAGAAATATCCTCACCACAATGGTAACACAAGTTAGCACTCCATATTTTTTGCTGTTCCATACACCTAATTAAACTGCGTTACTAAATAGATTGGTTTGCGGTTGGCGTTCCCATAA
>SEDG01000309.1 GCA_004295885.1 Pedobacter sp.
GTTTTGTTTTCAACTTATTTCACGCTTATCGCTTGTCCGAAAGCAGCCTTAAATTTAATTTTAAGGAAACGATTCGATTTAGCAAAATGGATATTTAAAGGTCTGCTTTGGAATTTCACCCATAAAAAGAGTAGCAATAACCTTGGCTTTAGGCTAAAGTGATTTATTCTTGCTACCTCTAGTAAGAGAGCTTTGTTATTTTAAACGCTTCAGTACAGTTGCAAAAGCATATTTCGTAAAGTGATAAATAGACTCCATCAAACCTAATTTTTCGCTTTCCCTTAAAATCTTCCAAGTAAAACCAATCACTTTTAGTTTGTTTGACGAAACTGAATTGTTCCGAATCCTGTATAAAGCTAAGGGCTCATTTATTCCATAACCTTGGCCACATCTTTTAAATAAGTCTAGCCAGAAAATCCAATCTTCATGCCCAACTTTTTTAAATTTCAAGTCTCCAATTGCGCTTGTTAAGGTTAGGGAGGTAGAAAATATAATCACATTGTGAGATAATAATTGCTTGTAGTTTACACTTTTTGGCACTTCAATAAGCTTAGAAATTACTTTTCCTTCTTCGTTAATCCTGTTATAAGCGCAGAAAGACATCGGAAGATTTTTTTCTTCCATATACCCAACTTGGCGTGATAGTTTATCCTTTAACCAAATATCATCACTATCTAAAAAAGCAACATATTTCCCCTTAACTGTTGATAAACCTACATTTCTGGCATTAGCAACTCCCCCATTTTTTTCAAGCCTAACTAACTTAATTCTAGAATCTTGTTTAACAAATTCTTCTACCACTTTATATGTCTCATCTTTAGAATGATCGTCTATTACAATCAGTTCCCAGTTTTTATAAGATTGATCAACAACCGAATTGATGGTAGGCGTTATAAAATCTGCTGAATTATAACAAGGTGTAATAATTGATATAAGTGGATTCAAATTGTCTATTAAATTATTCTTAAAAATAGTAGGAATAGAATCAAAAAGATTCAATCATCACTAAAATAGCAATTAATTATTAGTTAATATCTATCGTTTAAATAAAAACAATTACATTAGTATTCATAATTTATGGATAAACGACGGTTCGTAATTAATTTAGTTTCCAATTTCTTTAGCGCCCTTTCTGGAGCTGGAATATCCTTTTTTTTAACCCCTTATATTGTTAGTCATTTAGGTAAAGAAGCTTACGGATTTTTCCCGCTTTCTAACAATTTTATCATGTATGCAGGTATTATAACCACATCATTAAACTCCATGTCGAGCCGCTACATTACTATCAGTTTGGAGAAAAAAAATATTAAGGAAGTGAATACTTTTTTTAATTCTGTGTTATTTGGAAACCTACTGATATCCCTATTTTTTATAATTATAAGTGCCATATTCTGTCTTTTCATTAATAACATATTAGACATACCAGCTAATTTATTGTATGATGTACGACTGCTATTTATTTTCATTTTTCTAAGCCTAATCATTAACGTCTCTTCAGCTGTTTTTTCTGTGACAGCTTTTGCGTTAAACCGATTTGATAAACTAGCGGTAATCAACATTATTTCGAATGTTTTAAAACTATTATTCATTATCATTCTATTTTACTTTTTTACGCCAAGGATTTACTTTTTAGGAGTGGTTACAGTAGTTACAGCTTTATATCTTTTCTATGCAAACTATCGAATAAGTAAAAAACTGTTACCTGAAATTCATATTGATTGGTCTTTTTTCTCTAAAAGTGCACTCACTTTATTAATTGGCTCTGGCATCTGGAATTCGGTATTGGCGCTTTCTAATGTGATAAATACACAATTAGATTTACTTGTTGCCAACCATTTTTTTGGAGCTTCAGGCATGGGATTTCTATCGCTCACTAAGTTTATTCCTAATATTATTCAAATTTTGCTAGGCATTATCGTGCCGATATTTCTGCCCGAAATGTTAAAAGCGTATGCTCAAAATGATATGGATAAGCTAAAACAGAATCTCAATTTATCGTTTAAAGCTATCTTTTTAGTGGTATTGGTTCCCCTATCAATTTTCTTTGTTTATGGAGATAAGTTTTTCGGATTATGGTTACCTACACAAGATGCCCACGCACTTCATATCCTCTCCATCATAACACTAGTGCCTTTTATCGTACATGGTACAGTAGAAACCGTATACCACGTTTTTGTCATTACCAACAAACTTAAGATTGCTTCTTTTTGGGGCATTTTTATCGCTGTTTTCAATTTTATTTTGGTTATTCTGTTGTGTTTATATAGTTCCTTAGGTATATATTCTATTCCAGTAGCGGCAATGATTAGTGGTGTATTTAGCCACTTAACCTTTACACCTTTATATGCATCTTATTGCCTAAAGCAAAGCCGATGGTATTTTTTCATCAAGATCATTAAAGGCCTGTTAGGTTTCTGTACGCTACTGGCAGTTGCTTACGGGTGGAGAAAGCTTGATTTAATAGACATCCACTCATGGATTACGCTAATTTTAAATGGTTTAATCATTGGAACAGTATTGTTGATTATTACGTTATTTATGAAATTTGATTTACAAACTATAACAGGTATGTTTAAAAAATTAAGACAAAAAGTTAATCTATGATCCCTAAAATCATTCATTATTGTTGGTTCGGGCGAGGTGAGATGCCAGAATTAGTGTTAAAGTGCCTTGAATCATGGAAAAAATATCTTCCCAATTATGAAATCATAGTTTGGAATGAAGATAATTTTAATTTAGATAGCTACACTTTTGCTGCTGAGGCTTATAAAGAAAGAAAATTTGCATTTGTTGCTGATGTCTGTAGACTTCATGCGCTTAAAACCATGGGTGGCATTTATTTGGATACCGATGTAGAGTTTGTAAAACCTTTTGATGATGCGATACTTCAAAATAAGGCCTTTACCGGTTTTGAAGATAATCTTTTACTCTCGTCTGCAATTATGGGAAGCGAACCAAATGGAAAATGGATTAATGACCTCCTTCCTTATTATGTAAATAGGAGTTTTTATTTGGAGAATGGTGGTTTCGATACCAATCCTAATACTGAGATCATCACAGCCTTTATGAAAGATAAAAAAGGTGTTGTTATTAATAATACCTTGAAAAAAATCGAGGATTATTGTACAATTTATCCTAGCGATTATTTTTGCCCCAAGAGTTGGAAAACATTAAAAATCAAAATAACTCCAAATACTTATTGTATACATCATTTTGCAGGTTCATGGATCGGCAACGCTGAGCACAGCTTCCTAGGTAAAATGGCCAATCTTTTGTTAGGTAAACGTGGTGCAAATTACTGGGCAGCTAAGTATAGGAAGATCTAACAAATAATTAATAATCTATTCAATAACTGAAAAATAAATAACTGATGATCCCCAAGGTTATTCATTATTGCTGGTTTGGACGAGGAGAAATGCCCGACTTAACTATAAAATGTATTGATTCATGGAAAAAATATCTTCCTGAGTATGAAATTATCCTTTGGAATGAGGACAACTTTGATGTAAACAGTTATCAATATGCTCAAGAAGCATACAAGGAGAACAAATTTGCATTTGTTGCTGATGTTTGTCGACTTTATGTGTTAAAAAATAGAGGTGGTATTTATATGGATACCGACATAGAGTTTATCAAACC
>SEDG01000963.1 GCA_004295885.1 Pedobacter sp.
GCCAGCACTTTGTTTCTTAATTTTTGATAGGCTACGGCATTTAACATAATCAACACTTTTTTATTCGCACTCTGCTCGCCTTTCAAGTCCCAATAATAGGTCCCTGTTTTTTTCAATTTTGAGGCAATAGAATCGATTTTCCCGTAATTAGCTGCTTTGCCTTTTAAAATCACATCTCCATCTTGGGCAGTGTTGTAAACTTCAACCTCCGCAACTCGACCCTGCTTCCAGTAGAGTCTCAGTGGACCACTGTTATAATAAATGGTATCAACATATAATTTGGAGAAACTATTGCCCCTACTCACTGCGCCATAGGTTTTCATGTAGGCTCTTGGATCTTTGTCTGGCGTGACGTGTTTGTGTGCAAAAGAATTCCAGATGTATTTGAAATAAGCTGAAGAAGCTGATGTGTTTTGTTTACTGCAAGAAGGCAAATCATTCACCGATTTATTCATCTTTGTTTTTAACTGAACTACCGTAAAGTTAGCACAAACCAGGGCTAACTGTGTCTTCTCGGGGATAGCAATCTCATCTGTTTTATAAAGCTGATCGCCCTTTTTAAGGATAATCGCTTTACCCAAAACTATTTTAGCTGCTTTTCCGCTGTTGTAAAAAACAACATAGGCAGGATCGTCTGCAAAAGAGTGCAGACTAAAACTAATCAATAAGATGGGCAAAAGCCTAAAAATTTTACTAATCATGTTTGTGTGTAAAAATGGTTTGATATGATCTGTGCTATTTTGGCCAACAAGTGAAACCAAATGTGGTTATCTAAATAATCTTTAATAAACAGCGACATGTGTAACCAGCAAAGTAAAAAGGCAATGCTCCACATTAACCAAGCTGGCATACGGTGTATATAGTCGTGATCTTGCACCATGCTGATGATATTAGCGTGTATAAAGACACCATTCATATCGGGCAATGCCCTACCAGTATATTTCTCATTCATCGGTGTAAAGTGCTTATCTTCTACATCATTTACGCCAATGGCTACATAACCCAGTAAAACAATCTTGTTAGCAAATACACTTGGAACGGCTTTACCTGCTATTAAATCCATCCCATCTAT
>SEDG01000310.1 GCA_004295885.1 Pedobacter sp.
CGCAAAGCGGAAGAAGTTTTCGAGAACATTTGGGGTATTGGTGGCAATCGAGGTTGGTATTATTTAGATTGGTTATGGAGTTTACGTGGCTTTTTAGATAAATTATTTGGAGGAGTTGGTACAAGACGTGGGCGCACCAGTAATACTAGCTTACAGGCAGGTGATGTATTAGATTTCTGGAGAGTACTGTTGGCCGATCAAACTAACAAAAGATTACTACTCTACGCGGAAATGAAAGTGCCTGGAGAAGCTTGGTTAGAATTAAAAATCATTCAATACCATGGCAAGTCTTTTCTATCGCAAATTGCAACTTTCAGACCAAATGGTTTATGGGGCAGAATGTATTGGTATGCGATGTTCCCTTTCCATTTAATTTTATTTAAAGGTATGGCTAAACAGATTACGCAATATAAACCTTCCCATATCTGAAAGAAACTTTGTCATTCAGAGCGCAGCTAAGAAACTATTTAGTGAAATTTTACTCACAGATTCCTCCAAAGTCGGAATGACAAAGCTTAATCCACTACAACTCTCTCACCCAAATATTTCTGAAGCTAATTGGCTCACTTGGATCGCCGTGAGATTGTAACTTAATTGGACTAGCACCGTGTGCTTTTGCATAACTTGGTTTACCTACATATACAGTCGGCCCAGTTAATTCGAAGTTATTTTGCACCAAAACGCCATTAAATAACACCGTAACTCTTGCAGCGCTTTTTAAACTTCCATCTGGGTTAAATACCGGAGCGGTCCAAATCACATCATACGTTTGCCATTCGCCTGGTTTTTTATTTGCATTTACTAAGGGTGTAGTTTGTTTGTAAACACTAGCTGCCTGTCCGTTGGTATAGGTTTTGTTGTTGTACGAATCCATAATCTGAACTTCATATCCTGCATCGCCAGGGCCAATTGAGGCTAAAAATAAACCACTGTTACCACGGTTTTGACCAGTGCCTGTAATGTTACTCGGAATTAACCACTCTAAATGCAACTGGTAATTATTAAATGCCTTTTTAGTTTCAATATTTCCAGTTTTCTTGTCTACGGTTACTATACCATCTTTCACGGTCCATTTCGCTGGCCCTTTATCGTTTACACTAATCCATTGATCCAAATTTTTACCATCAAACAAAATGATTGCATCAGAAGGTGCAGCCGCATTTGTAGCTCCAGGAGTTACCACTACAGGTACTGGTGTATAAAATTCTGTGTCTTCGTGTTTTGCTTTTTCTTGTGCTTGCACTGCAAAAAATGAGGTAGTTAATAAAGTAGAGATTAAGAAATAACGTTTCATTGTTTTTGTATTTTAAGCTGGTTCGTATTTAGTTTTTAATAGCTAAATATCGTTTTTCTTATTGGATTATTTTAATAGGATTAAAAAAATGTAAAAGTTGATGCGAAAATGTGGATAAACCAGCAAAGTTGAAAACTACTGTAAACATCTGACTTTCATTACCGTTAGGTGTATGTACATTAAATATAAAGCTCATGAAGAAGTGCATATATGTATTGGAAGATAATTCGGGCATTAGAGATATCATTGAATATTTATTAACCGAAGAAGACTATGAAGTATTTGCTTATGCCAACGCAAGTACATTTTGGAAACAGATGAACAACCTTATGCCTGATATGGTAATATTGGATGTCCTGTTGCCTGATGGAAATGGGTTAGAGATTTGCAACAAGTTAAAAAGCAATGCCAAAACTCATGATGTTCCAGTTATGCTGATGTCTGGTAACAATTATTTGAGCAAAGTTAAATCTAAATGTCCTGCAGATGAATACATCAATAAACCTTTTGATTTAAATGATTTTACTAATCGGATTGAAAGATATGTTCATAATTAATTTCAATTAAAACAATTTTAAGAAATCTTTGTCTAGATTTATGGCGTATATATCTAGACAAATGAAATTATCGATATCTAATTTAGAGCGGCTATCAGGAATTCCTATTCATACCATTCGAATTTGGGAACGCAGGTATAATGCGCTTACGCCAACTCGTTCTACGGGCAACACAAGGTACTATAGTGACTCAGATCTAAAACGATTACTTGACATCTCAAGTTTAAATCAGGCTGGTTTAAAAATATCTGAAGCCTGTGCACTTTCACCTCGGGAGATTGATGATTTTTTAAAAAAAGATATAGAAAAAACCATCAATAACAACATCCAATATGAGTTTTATATTAGTCAACTACTCAAATCTGGCATTGCTTACAAAGAACTCGAATTTAGCGAGCTATTAAGTAAAGCATTTGTCGAATATGGTGTTGAAAATTCTTATCAGCAAATCGTTTACCCATTACTACAGAGATTGGGCCTAATGTGGAGAAGGGACAACATCTGCCCTGCTCAAGAACATTTCATTTCTGGTATTATTCGTCAAAAATTATTGACGGCCATTGATAGCATTCCTTTAAAAACTCAAACAAAATCATCCTGGCTGCTATTTCTACCTGGAGATGAAGCCCATGAAATACCATTACTGTTTGCTAGTTATCTCTTGCGCAATAACGGATTTAAGGTCGTTTATTTGGGTGATCGTGTTCCACTGGAATCTTTAAAAGATGCGATGAATAATTTTAAAGCCGAACATTTGTTATTCTTTATGGTTCGCCAAAGAACAATTGCAGATGCAACGAGTTACCTAGCAGCCATAGAAAATAGTTTTAGTGATGTTAAAATTCACTTGGCAGGAAATGGTAAAGTAATCAAAAGTCTTTCTCTAAGTGAGCGAGTTAACCACTTTAATTCTATTGATGAGTTTAAAAACCTATTAATCAATTTAAATCATGCCTAACCAAAATATACAACCGAAAGTAGCAGTTATAGGTTCTGGTTTCGCAGGACTTAGCACAGCTGCACACCTGGCGAAGGATGGCTATTTAGTTGATGTATATGAGAAAAATGAAACTATTGGAGGCAGGGCTAGGCAACTAAGAACAGACAATGGTTATGTTTTCGACATGGGCCCTAGTTGGTATTGGATGCCAGATGTATTTGAAAAATTCTTTGAAGATTTTGGATATAAGCCAAGTGATTTTTATCATTTAATAAAGCTCGACCCTGGATTTTCCATTGTGTTTGGAGAAGATGATGTGGTTAACATCCCAAATGATCCAATTGCCCTAGATGAACTTTTCGAATCGATAGAAAAAGGTAGCGCAAAACAACTTGCCATCTTCATGAAAGAAGCTGAATATAAATACAATGTGGGAATGAAAAAGCTGGTTTACAAACCTGGCTTATCTTTCACAGAATTTATTGATCTAGACATAGAGTATTGGGACAAACGATTATTGGCACCTTCTAGCCTGATTTTCTATCTAGGGGTAACCAAAAAAATTAATAAGCTGCAGCACCATAATCTATTTTTTGATGAAGACTTGAAAATTCATGCAGATGAGATTTATCGCAATCCTCAATGGCCTAGCAAGCCCTTATTTTATGTTTGTTGTACATCAAAAACTGATGAAGATGTTGCACCCGAAGGCCACGAAAATATCTTTATCCTCATGCCGCTCGCCACTGGCTTAACAGACACGGAAGATTTAAGGGAACAGTATTTTGAGATGATCATGAATAGGTTAGAAAAACACACCTCAGAATCGATAAGACCATATATAGACTACAAAAAAAGCTATTGCATTAATGATTTTGTTAGCGATTATAATTCCTACAAAGGCAATGCATACGGTTTGGCCAACACGTTAATGCAAACTGCAAACCTTAAACCATCAATAAAAAATAGAAAGCTCAATAATTTATTTTATGCCGGACAGCTTACTGTTCCTGGACCAGGAGTTCCTCCTTCGATCATCTCGGGAAAAGTGGCTGCTGTACAACTTAGAAACTACATCAATAACTTATGAAAGCCATTTTTGACAATTTATCTGCTGAATGCAGTAAGCTAACCACCCTTCGTTACAGTACGAGTTTTTCGTTAGGAATTTATTTTCTAAATAAAAAGCTAAGGCATCCAATTTATGCTATTTATGGCTTTGTTCGTTTGGCTGACGAGATAGTAGACAGTTTCCACGATTACGACAAAGATTTTCTGCTTAACAAATTCAAAAATGACTGTTATGAAGCAATAGATCAAGGCATTAGCTTAAATCCCATCCTAAACTCATTTCAGCAGGTAGTTAATGAATATGAAATTGACAGGGAATTAATCGATCTATTTTTGCAGAGCATGGAGATGGACTTAAATTACCAAACCTATTCTTCAGATAAGTACGACCAATATATTTTAGGCTCTGCCCAAGTAGTCGGTTTAATGTGCCTAAGGGTTTTTACAGATAAGAATACTCAAGATTACGAGCGATTGAAAGATTCGGCGATGATGTTAGGCTCGGCTTTTCAAAAGGTAAATTTTTTAAGAGACATTAACGCAGATTATAATCTTTTGAACCGAACCTATTTTCCGAACGTTAACCTATCTCAATTTAGCAATGTAGAGAAAAAACAAATTGAAGAAGATATAGAAAGAGAATTTAAGGCAGCCCTACAAGGCATTAAATTGCTACCTAAATCGGCTAAAAGCGGTGTCTATTTAGCTTACATTTATTATTTTGAGCTATTTAAGAAGATAAAAAGAGCATCCGCAGAAAAAGTGATGAATAAAAGAATCAGAATTTCTAATGGTCACAAAATCGGATTGATGTGCGACTCGTTGATTCGATACAAAATAAATGCGTTATGAAATTTTTGCTAGTTTCTCTCTTAATGCTTACTACAAGCAAAATGAATGTGGAGGAGATAGAAATAGTAACTTTGCGAAAGCTTTACTATGAGGCCGCAAACAGCAAGGCTGCGTCAGTAAAATTAACCAGTACACTTTCAAAAGTGAATGATCAATCTAAAGCTTTATTGATTTGTTATAAAGGTGCAGCGCAAATGATGGAAGCAAAGTATGCTTTTAGCCCGATCACTAAATTTAGCAAGTTCAGTAAAGGTAAATCGGCTATAGAAAAAGCAATAACTAAAGACCCAAAACAAATCGAGATTAGATTTATAAGGTTTTCGATACAAACAAATCTGCCTTTCTTTTTGGGCTATAATGAAGCTATTAAAACAGATAAGGAAATACTTATCAATTCAATAAATAAAATTGAAGATGATAATTTGCAGCAAAACGTCGTTAACTACCTGTTAACCTCAAAATATTGTACAAGTGATGAAATTAAAAAAATAAAAAATTGGCAGAAAACGTAATACTTGTCGACAAGAACGACAATCAAATTGGATTGATGCCTAAAATGCAAGCACACATTGAAGGCGAGCTACATCGTGCTTTTTCTGTTTTTATTTTTAATAGCAAAGGCGAATTATTACTACAGCAAAGGGCAATGGGCAAATATCACTCTGGTGGTAAATGGACAAATACCTGTTGCAGTCATCCCCGATTGGGAGAAACTAATTTAGCTGCAGCAAATAGAAGGCTTAAGGAAGAAATGGGAATGAGTTGTACCTTATTTTATGGTTTTAATTTCATTTACAAAGCTGATGTAAATGAAGGAATTTTAGAACACGAGTTTGATCATGTTTATTTTGGGATTAGCAATGATTTGCCCGAAATAAATAAAGACGAAGTATCATCTTATAGGTTTGTATCGTTAGAAGATTTGAAAAAAGACATCAATAATAACCCTGATTTATACACAGAATGGCTAAAAATTTGTTTTGATAAGGTGTTAAATTTTTATCCTCAATTATTTAGTAATGGAAACGTTGATTAACATAGGAATTGTAATAGGCACTTTCTTAGCGATGGAGGGTGTTGCTTGGTTAACGCATAAATATATTATGCATGGCCTATTTTGGTTTCTCCATAGAGACCACCATCAGAAAGATCATGACGATTTCTTAGAACGTAATGACTTTTTTTTCTTGATTTTTGCGATACCAGGTATTGTTTGCTTAGCACTAGGTAATTTTTATGATTATCGAATTGCATTATATGTTGGCATTGGCATCACCTTGTATGGTTTTTGTTATTTTTTGGTTCACGATATATTTATCCACCAACGTTTTAAAATATTTAGAAATACAGATAATTGGTATTTTAAAGCTATTAGGCGAGCACACAAGATGCACCATAAACATATCAATAAAGAAGATGGCGAGTGTTTCGGAATGCTTTGGGTTCCTTTTAAATATTTTTTGGAAAGCAGAAAAACGAAGACGATATGAAATACACGTATTTATTGATTGATTTTTTTACCATCATCATTCCATTTATATTTTCATTTCATCCTAAATTAAAATTCCACCAAACTTGGAAATCATTTTTCCCAGCAGTAATTTTAACTGGAATCATCTTCATTGCCTGGGATATTTATTTTACGCATTTAGGGGTTTGGGGTTTCAATCCAACCTACACAACAGGGCTAAAAATCAGCAATCTACCTATCGAAGAAATCCTTTTTTTTCTATGCATCCCCTACTCCTGCGTATTTACCTATCACTGTTTAAATTTATTGTTAAACCTAGACATCAATGATAAATTAGAAACCATACTTTCTATTTTATTTATGGTTTTAGGCTTATCTGTAGGCTTTATCTTCTTAAATAAAATATATACCGCAGTTACTGCCTTTGGATTTTTCGCCCTAATAGCTGCTGCAAAATATGTGCTGAAAGTAGATTGGCTAGGTAAATTTTATTTCGTTTACCTTATATTATTAATACCATTTCTAATTGTTAATGGTTTGCTAACGGGAACTGGTTTAGCAGCGCCAGTTCAGTTCTAAATTCTTTTTATTAATTGATTTTACTCCAATGTCTCTATCGAATTTAAATTGCTATTACTTATATTTAGGTGTTGTGCATCAATTTAGAAAATAGCATGCTGATTGAAAAATATACACCAAATTGGATAAATAATTTTATCGACATCAAGCTTAAAATTGATCTAGGACTGCAGGGAATTGAATATAGCATTGAACATATTGGGAGTACTGCCGTACCAAATCTAGATTCCAAACCAATAATTGACATCGATATTATCCATGCTTGTGACGCGGATTGGCATAAAATAAAATCAAGCTTAGCAAAAATTGGATACGTCCACCATGGAAACCAAGGCATTGAAGATAGAGAGGTTTTCAAAAGAAATGGAAAATTGACATGCGAAACTTTAGATACGATCAAACATCATCTTTATGTATGT
>SEDG01000311.1 GCA_004295885.1 Pedobacter sp.
ATAGTTTCATTACTAAAACAAAAACCATAAAAAGATGAAAAAATTAGGATTTTTAAGCATGATCGTTATTGCTGCATTTGCTTTTCAAGGCTGTAGCAGTGAACCAAAGGATTCAAAAGAAACTGCAGATAGTTTAAATGAAACTAAAGATACCACTACAAATGGTAATTCAACTGGTGGAATTGCAGTTGAGGAAAGTGATGCCAAATTTACAACAGATGTTGCTGCCAACGGAATGGCTGAGGTAGAATTGGGAAAATTAGCCGTAACCAAAACAACTAATGCAGAAATTAAAGCATTTGCAGATATGATGGTAAATGATCATGGGAAAGCTAACGCAGATTTAATGGCAATCGCATCAACAAAAAACATTACGTTGCCAACAGCATTAGATGAGATGCATCAGAAAAAATATGATGAGCTCGCTAAATTGAGCGGAAAAGATTTTGATAAGGAATATGTAGATGCGATGGTTGATGGCCACGAAAAAACCTGGGACTTATTAGATAAAGAGTCAAAGGATGGAAAGGATGCAGATTTAAAAGCTTTCGCATCTAAAACAGCACCTGTTGTCAAAGGTCATTTAGATATGATTAAAAAAATAAAAGACGGCTTAAAATAAGCTAAGCACTCAAGTTAAATTAAAGGTTCTGGCACAAATTTGCCAGAGCCTTTTTTAATTTAACTAACCCTACATTTTAACATTAACCGTTAATACTTTATGTAAATATTTGTATGTTTGAACAGACAAGAATCCACAATAACGCTACTCTCTACTTAAACTTTTTAGCACTTTGGTTGATGGGTTCAACTAACCAAATATTGATTAACCTACCGAAGCATCTAATTTGTTAAAGAGATTATGAGTGGAATAACAGGATTTATAGACCATAATCATAAAATATCCGAAGCAGATCTAGCAAAATCTTCTGCCAGCCTCAAACATCGAGGAGGAAATGGAGAAGGATTAATTTTCGACCAAAAAGACCATTACACTTTAGGTATTGCCAACCAACGCTTAGCCACTGTAGATTTAAGTGAAAAGGCATCACAGCCATTAACCTCAAATTGCGGCAATTATAGCATTACTTTAGATGGCACAATTTATAATTATTTAGAGCTTAGGGAAAGTCTAATAAAATATGGGGTAATATTTTCTACCCTCTCAGACACTGAGGTTATACTGGAAGGTTACAAAAGATGGGGCTACAAATGTTTTGAAATGCTAGATGGCTCTTTTGCACTGGCTATAATTGATAGAAAATTAAACCAATTACTAATTGCCAAAGACGAGATTGGAGCTAAACCAATTTATTATTACAAGGAGAAAGGATTCTACGCTTTTGGTTCTGAAATTAGAGCATTGATTTCTTATCCAACAATAAAAAAAGAAATTAACAAAAAAGCAATCCACACTTTTTTCAGGTATGGTTATTTTATCGGTGAAGAAACGATTTACAAGGATATATATAAGTTTAAAAAAGGCACTTTAACAACATTAGATCTTCATAGTGGTAACAGCTACGATGGTCAGTTAACTAGAAAACAACTTATCCCTTCGATTGATGAAAATAATTACACTGAAAAGCAGATTTTGGAAAATGTTGAAGATCTATTAACAGAATCAATTTTAAAAAGAAATGTAGCAGATGTTTCAGTTGGAGTTTTATTGAGTGGCGGATTTGACAGTGCAACTGTTGCGGCTATTTTACAAAAAAACCAAACTAAAAGAATAAAAACTTTTACAGTAAGTTATAAAAATGAAAAACTAGACGAAGCATTACAGTCTAGAAAAGTTGCCGAACATCTGAAAACAAATCATAAAGAATTCTTTTTAGACAAAGTTGACGCGTTTAATATGACCAAAAATTTGCCAAATGTGTTTGATGAGCCAATTGGCGATAGCAGTGCAATAGCGTTATTGTTTATTGCCGATAAAGTTAAAGGTGAAGTTAAAATTCTATTAGGATCTGAAGGAGGCGATGAATTATTTGGCGGCTATAGAACCTATGCTAAAACCATTAAAATTAATTCGCTGTTAACGGGCAACTTCCCAAAATTACTTAAAACAGCTTTGATTCGATTTCTATTAAAAACTCAACCCAAATTGAAAGAGGTCTTAGCTGGAGATGGTCTATTAGATAAATACCTGGCAATTAACGCTTGTTATAGTTTAAAACAAATTACCAAGTTACTAAAAGAAGAGGTAGACATCCCAAATAAAACCAGAGCAAAAGCTCAAGATATTAAAGATTTACTTATTCATGATTTACACAATTACCTCCCAAACAATATTTTTTTAAAAAACGATAAATGCTTTTCTCATTTTGGTATCGATAATAGAGATGCACTTTTGAAAAAAGAATTGATATCATATCTAGCTTCTTTAAATTCTAAATGGTTCATTAAGGATGGAGAACAAAAATATTTGCTTAAAAAAATCACAGCTAAATATATACCATCAAACTTTATGTCCAGTCCAAAAAAAGGTTTTGTAATCCCTTTAGCAAAGTGGCTAAGAACAATACTTAAGCCATTGGTAGAAGAATATATATCGGAGGAGAAATTAAACCAGCACCAATTATTTGACGTTAAGGAAGCGTTAAGGATAAAGTCATCATTTTATGCACAAAGTAACGCTTATAATGCTCAAAGGCTTTGGTTATTGTTACAATTCCAAATGTGGTATTACAAATGGATGGCATAAAAAAAGCGATGAGTAAAATAACCCATCGCCTTGTCCATAAATCAAAGAGTATTAATTAGATATAGTATAGTTAATCGGCATATTATAACGAACCCTTACGTTAGCATTGTTTTGCTGGCCTGGCTCCCATTTTGGTGATTTTTTGATAACCCTCATCGCTTCGTCATCACAACCATAACCGATACCTCTAACTAGTTTCACATCAGACAACGTTCCGTCTTTCTCTATCACAAAGCTGATATAAACTTTACCTTGTACTTCATTTTCCTGAGCTGCATAAGGATATCTTAAATTTTTCTGAATAAATTTTGCCCAGGCAGCCATTCCTCCAGGGAACTCAGGAAATTTTTCAATACCAGTTGGTTCATAAATTTTATTGTCACTTTCTCCTTCAGTTCCAGTACCACCCCCGCCGCCAGTAGTTGGTGCCGGATCAGCATTCCCTTTACCATCTTTTCCTTCTGTATTAACACTTCCAATTACTGCGGTTTGCAACTCTACACTTGTTGGTGGAGGTGTATTATCAATTGGTTCTGCAACAACAACGGGTGGCAAAAAAATCTTTGTCTTAACAGGTTCCTGTGGTGCTGGCTCTTCCTTTTTAGGCTCCTCTTTTTTTGGCTCTTCCTTTTTCAAATCATGGATGGGCTCTATATCTTGAGTCTTTACTACGCGATAGGTAACCAATGGTTCAGTTGGCTGCATTTGCGCATAAATCATTGGGCCTACAAAAAGCAAAACGAATACGGGCACCACAATTAACAAGGCCTTCAACATAATGTTAGAAGACTCTGTCCTTAGCGCATAAGCACCATAATTTTTGTTTCTGTTTTGGAATACGAGAGCAAGCCACTCACTGCCGTATAAATTTGATGAATTGTTAAACATAGCTTTACATTAAAATTTTACTAAAAATTTGAAATGTCCTTTAAAAAATCCATAAAAAATTCTATTTTTGGATAAAATTTAAACAAATCAATGAAACCATCATAAGTTTACGTTTAAAACAAACAACAAAAAACTTATGATAGCTTCATAACAAATAAAAAAATAACAAACTAATGAAAAGTCTAAGAACAATTGCTCTAAAAGAGGCGCAAAATAGAATTTCTCCAGAAGTTCAAGCACCCTCATCAAAAATTTCTGATTTTTACGGTTCGAATGTTTTTGATAAGAAAAAGATGAGAGACTTCTTGTCTAAAGAAGTTTATGAAAAGCTAATCTCTACTATTGGTCAAGGTGAATTAATCAATGCTGACGATGCTAACCAAATCGCATCAGCTATGAAAACTTGGGCAATGGCTAAAGGCGCTACTCATTATACGCACTGGTTTCAACCATTAACTGGATCGACTGCAGAAAAACACGATTCATTTTTTGAGCCTAGTGGCGATGGAGCAATTGAAAAATTTGCGGGTAGTGCTTTAGTTCAACAAGAGCCAGATGCTTCTAGTTTCCCTAACGGCGGTATTCGTAATACTTTCGAAGCTCGTGGTTATACTGCTTGGGATCCTTCTTCTCCGGCATTTATCATGGAAAGCAAAGCTGGTAAAACACTTTGCATCCCAACTGTATTTATTTCTTATACTGGCGAATCTTTAGATTATAAAGCACCTTTATTAAAAGCATTAGCGGCAATGGATAAAGCTGCTGTTGATGTTTGTCAATATTTCGATAAAAGCATCACTAAAGTAAATGCTTCTTTAGGTATTGAGCAAGAATATTTCTTAGTAGACCTTGCTTTGTTTAATGCTCGTCCAGATTTAGTAATGACTGGCCGTACTTTATTCGGACACATGTCTGCTAAAGGACAACAATTAGAAGATCACTATTTCGGTTCTATTCCTGAGCGTGTATTTGCTTATATGGTAGACTTCGAAAATGAGGCTTTAAAATTAGGTATTCCTTTAAAAACTCGTCACAATGAGGTTGCACCATCTCAATTTGAGTGTGCTCCTATTTACGAAGAAATCAACTTAGCTATTGATCACAATCAATTATTGATGGATTTAATGGAAAAAGTTGCTCGTCGTCATAACTTCAAAGTGTTATTACACGAGAAACCTTATGCAGGCATTAACGGTTCTGGTAAACACAATAACTGGTCGTTAATAACAGACACTGGCAAAAACTTGTTAGCACCAGGAAAAACGCCTAAAAACAATTTGATGTTCTTAACCTTCTTCGTAAACACAGTAAAAGCTGTTTATGAGCATGCAGATTTATTAAGAGCAAGTATCACTTCAGTAAGCAATGATCACCGTTTAGGTGCTAACGAAGCGCCACCAGCAATTATCTCTATCTTCTTAGGTCAGCAATTAGATGAGATTTTAGATGAAATTGAGCATTCTCGTATCAGCAAAAAAGCTAAAGAAGATAACGGTTTATGGTTAGGTATCCCTAAAATCCCTCAAATCACTTTAGATAACACAGATCGTAACCGTACTTCTCCATTCGC
>SEDG01000312.1 GCA_004295885.1 Pedobacter sp.
GCGTGGGTCTTTAGCACCTCGTGATATTGTAGCTCGTGCTGTGGATAACGAGATGAAAAAATCAGGAGATGACTTTGTTTATTTGGATATCACGATGAGAAAAAAGGCAGATATTTTAACTCACTTTCCAAATATATATGCTAAATGTTTGTCTATCGGAATAGATATGACTAAAGATTTTATACCAGTTACACCAGCTTCACATTACATGTGTGGGGGTATTTTGGTGGATGAATATGGAAAATCATCTATTCAAAACTTATATGCTTGTGGGGAAGTTTCATCAACCGGTTTACACGGGGCGAACAGATTAGCATCTAATTCTTTATTAGAAGCTACTGTTTTTGCACATCGTATTTACTTATCAGCACTGGAAAATTATAAGAATAACATTATACCTGATGAAATTCCTGAGTGGAATGAACAAGGGGTAACTCAATCTAATGAAGATATTTTGGTAACTCATAACCTTCGTGAAACTCAAAAAATAATGAGCGATTATGTTGGTATTGTTCGTTCTGATTTTAGATTAGATAGGGCAATGCGCAGGTTATTTTTATTGTATGAAGAAACAGAAGAATTCTACAAAAAAAATAAAGTTTCAGTTAAATTGTGTGAGTTGAGAAATGTAATTCAGGTAGCCTATATGGTTATAAAATCGGCGGTTGCCAGAAAAGAGAGTAGGGGATTACACTTCACAACAGATTACCCAGACCACGCAAAGGAATTAGTTGATACTATAATATAAGTTGTCATCCTGAGCGTAGTCGAAGGATTTACAAAAGGTCTTTGACAAGCTCAGACTGACATAATTTTCCTCAATACGCAATACTCACATTTCAATACTAACAAAATGCCAGTAATATTACCAGTTAAAGAAATACACCCTAAATGGGGAGAAAATTGTTTCATCGCACCGAACGCAACTATTGTAGGAGATGTTGTCATGGGAGGGAACTGTTCAGTTTGGTTTAATGCAGTTATTAGGGGAGATGTAAATAGCATCACCATCGGTAATGATAGTAATATACAAGATGGAGCAGTTATACACGCTACCTATTTAAAAGCGGCTACACATATCGGTAATAGAGTGTCTGTTGGTCATAATGCTATTGTACATGGCTGTGAGGTTAAGGACCACGTTTTAATAGGAATGGGTGCCATTTTGATGGACTATGCTGTGATAGAAGAATATTGTATTATAGCAGCTGGATCTGTTGTTTTAGAAAACACTATTTGCGAAACTGGGTATTTATATGCTGGTACACCTGCAAAAAGAATAAAGCCCATTACTGATGAGCAACGGGCTTTATTAAATAAATTACCTGATAATTATATCATGTATTCAGGGTGGTTTAATCACTAAATCTCCTAAAGGGAACTTTTCTTTCAATGTTCCGCTATGTAAAGCTTTATTCAGGGGATTGAAGGTGGTATTTCAATCTTTTCCCTTACATCAAAATTTGGTCTGATAGAAAACTCTTTTGAAGCGTACCAAATCTTTTCTGGTTGTATGCCTTTGCTTACATTTCCAGTATCCCAAACACCATTTTTGTTATCATCATAAACTATTCTAACATAGTAACTTGCAGGTTTGTAGTTGGCCAGAATTATCGATGAATTTTTTAAGATTCTTCTGCTAGCAATCACCACTTCCTTTTTCTCATTTACTAATTGTAAGATGTAGTTTTTACTGGTATCAGGTACTACAACATTTAAAGTTAAAGTAGCATATTCATCGGCACTGCCTAGCTTAAAATTTTTATTTATCTCTTTATTTTTAGAATTGAAAATACCAGTTATAGCTCCAGCATCAAACTTTAAAATATAAGGTTCACTTTTCTTCCAAGGGTATTTTACTATATAACTTAATACATCCGAACTATCCTTTTCTATCGTAAACCCTTTTCTTGGTATAGAGTCTTCCAATAAAACTACCTTCGTTAAATCAATTTTATCTATGGGTAAATTGAAATCAATTTTTAATGTTTTATTGGGGTTTAATACACCATTGTCAGTGTTGTCACCAGCGGTGATGTTTCTGGTATAGGTATCTCTTTTTCCTCTAGTAAACTTAACCGTTTCCAGAACCTTGCCTTGATCCTTTATGGCGACTTTAACGGAATCGAAGCTTAAATCAGTGAGCCAAACTTTAATCGAGTCATTGCCTTTATTAAACTGGATTTTCTTGCCGGCATCAATATTTGATGGGTCAATTACAGAAACTTCAGGTTTAACTAAATTCTGATTAAAGTTCATCGTGATACTTCCATCAGTATTTAGTTTTCTATCAACAACTCTAAAAGTACTAGCTAACTCTTTAAATACATTGATATTGATACTGTCTAAGTTTTTATCCAATACAATTGGCTCCTTAATAAAACCAACCTCATCATTAACTTGCTGATAAATCTTGTCGCCACTCTTTTCCTTAAGCGCATAAATTTTATAAGTTCCTTTTTTAAGGTTGTTCATTTTATATAAACCACTGCTATCGGTCGTTGTATAGATAGAAGGTTTTTTTTTGCCGAATAATGAATCTCTTTCTACTGGAAGGATGAATACGACAGCATCAAGTTCGGGTTCACCTGTTAAAGAATTTTTAATTCTTCCACTTATGCTTAGCGAATCTAAAGTAGGGCCAGTGGAAAACACATAAGTGAAATTTTTTAGTTCATTAGATTCGTTAATGTCTGTAATTGCTTTTCCAAAATTTAAAGTGTAAGTTGTGTTTTTCTCCAAAGAATCTTGAAGTGTAATTTCTAATTTTTTAGTATTGCTACCTTTTAAAATTGGCGCTTTATCTTGCTCTGGCGAAATTGAAAATTCTTTGAACTCGTTGTTCAATTTTATGTACTCATCAAAATCGATGACAATTTTTTTCGCATTAAAATTTGTCGTCATATTTTTTGGTTCCATTTTTAAAACTTTCGGTGGGGTGGTATCCTTCGGCCCGCCTTGAGGAGTTTGGATGCTTGCACAGCCATAAAAGAGTCCAATTATTAAAATTAGATAATGTAAATACGGTGTGGTAGCTATCTTTTCGTTTTTCGGCATTTAGATTGGCTGTGTTTAATTTTATATTGTTTTTAATAGATATGATTAAAATTTTGAGAAACGCTTTTAAAACGCTTAAAAATAAGCCAAATTAAAATAATGTTAAATTACTGATAATCAATAATATACATTTATTTTGTAATATGAACCATCAAAACTGAGATATCTGAAGGAGAAACGCCCGAAATTCTGGATGCCTGTCCTAAAGTTCTTGGTTTTATCTTTAACAATTTTTCTCTTGCTTCTTTTGATAAAGATAAGAGCTTGTTGTAATCAAATTCAGGATTAATGGATTTATCTTCCATCTTTTGCATTTTGTTTACAATCTCATTTTCTTTTTCAAAATAGCTTTCATATTTTATTTTTATCTCCGCCTGCTCAACTGTTTCTTGATCAAATTTATTTAAAAGTTCATCAAAGGGTTTATTCACTTTCCTAATGTCTTCAATACCAACTTGAGGCCTGCTTAAAACATTAAATAATTTTACGTTTTGATTTAGCGTAGCCGTTCCCAAAGTTTCTAGTAACTCATTTGCCTCTCAACTTTCTTGTTTACGATTGCCAAACGCTCATCATCTATCAACCCTAATTTGTACGCAATAGGAGAGAGCCTAATATCTGCATTATCTTGTCTTAATAATAGACGATGCTCTGCCCTAGAGGTAAACATTCTATAAGGTTCTTCAGTTCCCTTAGTTACCAAATCATCAATTAATACACCAATATATGACTCAGAACGCTTCATAATTAGCTCGTGTTGTTCTTTTACCTTTTGGTGCGCATTAATTCCCGCTATAAAACCCTGACTAGCAGCTTCTTCGTAACCTGTTGTGCCGTTAATTTGGCCAGCGAAGAATAAATTACTGATCAATTTGGTCTCTAAGGTTAATCCTAGTTGGGTAGGTGGAAAATAATCGTATTCTATGGCATATCCTGGGCGGAACATTTTAGCATTTTCAAATCCTGGTATTTGAGTTAAGGCTTTATATTGTACATCTTCTGGCAATGAAGTGGAAAAACCATTTACATAGATTTCACAAGTATTCCATCCTTCGGGTTCTACGAAAATTTGATGTCTTTCTCGTTCCGCAAAGCGATTAATTTTATCTTCAATAGAAGGGCAGTAGCGAGGACCTAAACCTTTTATTCTACCGGTAAACATTGGAGATTTCTCGAAGCCTTCTTTTAAAGTTTCGTGAACATTTGAGTTGGTGTAAGTAATCCAACAACACCTTTTGTCGGTTGGTCTTTCTACATTCGTATAAGAAAAACGACTAGGGTTTTCATCTCCCCATTGTTCTTCCATTAAGGAATAATTTAATGATCGACCATCAATACGAGGAGGGGTGCCTGTTTTCATCCTGCCAGCTTCAAATCCCAATTCGGTTAATTGTTCAGTTAGACCAGTCGCAGATTTTTCACCAGTTCTGCCGCCGCCAAACTTCTTTTCACCGATATGAATAATACCATTTAAGAAAGTGCCATTTGTAAGGACTACCGCTTTACCCATAATCTCGACACCAAGCGCAGTTTTTACACCAACAACCGTATTGTTTTTTATGATTAAACTACCCACCATTTCTTGCCAAAAATCTACATTGGGTGTTCTTTCTAAAGCAAGTCTCCATTCTTCTGCGAAACGCTTTCTGTCATTTTGAGCCCGAGGACTCCACATCGCAGGTCCTTTGGACTTGTTAAGCATTCTAAACTGCAACGTAGTTTTATCGGCAATGACGCCTGAGTAACCACCCATTGCATCAATCTCTCTTACTATTTGTCCTTTGGCAACACCGCCCATCGCAGGGTTACAGCTCATCTGTGCAATGGTTTCCATATTCATAGTAACCAACAGAACAGATGACCCAAGGTTTGCGGCAGCGGCAGCGGCTTCACAGCCAGCGTGGCCAGCTCCTACAACAATAACATCGTACTCTTTAAACATCGATTTTTATTTTTGTTTCACGTGGAACATTACAAAATTACTTAAAAATCTCAACGAGATTTAATCTTGTTTCACGTGAAACTTTTCTTTTTTTGTATAAAATTTAATTAACCCATAAAGCGCAACTGCACTCCAAACAGCTTCTAAAATAACAAAAGGCATAAAGGGAATTAGCCATGAAGCATATCCTGCAATGCCTGCTCCAAATAAATTTAAAAAGCCATAAGCTGCGCTTTCTGCTTTTATAACTTTTAAACTCTGCAATCTAGCTCTTTTTGTTCTTTGAAACTCAATTTTTTTGAAGTGCTTGGAGAAACAGTTTCTTCAACCTTTGCCTTTTTCTGAGCTTGATTATCTTTTGCAGTATCTAAACTAATCCGGTATTCTGAATAGTTCCCGTTGTAAATACTTACACCTCCATTACCTTCCATGATAAATAGTTGTTCACTCATCTTGTCTAACAAGTACCTGTCGTGAGAAACTAAAATCAATACACCAGGGAAGTTTTCTAGAAATTCTTCTAAAACATTTAAGGTGTCAATATCCAAATCATTAGTCGGCTCATCCAATATCAAAAAGTTCGGGTTCTGCATTAAAACCTTCATCAAGTGCAAACGCTTCTTCTCACCACCGCTTAATTTCTCCACCATTCCGTGTTGCTTTTTTGGTGGGAAAAGGAATAATGTTAATAGGGCAGAAGCAGAAATGGTTTGACCATCTGCCATTTTAATATATTCTGCATCGGATTTTACAATATCAATTACTCTTTCTTTTGGATCAAAAGCCAAGCCCCCTTGTTTGTAATATCCATAAACAGTGGTGTCACCAACATCAACATTACCTTTTTGTGGGTTCAAAAATCCAGTGATAATATTTAATAATGTTGATTTACCGGTTCCATTTTTGCCAGCTAAACCAATTCTATCGCCTCTTTTAAATACATAAGTAAAGTCATTAATGATTTTTTTATCATCAAATGTTTGTCCGATATGATTTAGCTCAAGAATTTTATTTCCTTGACGAGACATTTTTACATTTAGTGTAACTTTTTGATTGTCAGAACGTTGCTTCGTTTTATCTTCTAAATCATAAAATGCATTTACCCTTGATTGAGATTTTACCGTACGGGCAGCAGGCATGCGCCTCATCCACTCTAATTCTTTCTTGAATAGGTTTTTGTTCTTCTGAAAAGTACTCTCGTCTGAAGCCTCGCGTTCGCTTTTCTTTTCTAAGAAGAAAGCGTAGTTTCCGTTGTAACTATAGATTTTTCCTCGATCCAACTCTACAATCGTATTGCAAACATTGTCTAAAAAGTACCTATCGTGAGTCACTAAAAGTATGGTTTTATTGCCCGA
>SEDG01000313.1 GCA_004295885.1 Pedobacter sp.
TCGTGTAAAACTTCGTAATTAACGATGGATTATTTCTATGACTTAAATAAAATGCTCTGGTTGTTTTGGGGTTGGACAAAGAACTACTCAATTCGTCCAGTTTTTTACTGAAAATGGGATTATAAAACGCGGTATCGAATTTATTATAAAGTTTGTTGTCGAAATGTTTGGCCAACAATGTAGCAATCTCTGGTTTTTCTTTAAACCATCCACAAGAGCACAAAAACAAACATAAGATGGAAAAGAGGAGCGTTTTCTTCAATTTTTTATTGGTATTTAACAAGCTAACCTCATTGATTAGCAATGAATATACTTCAAATTAAATGCCATATTGTTTTGATTTTAATTTTACAAAGCTATATTTGCATTATCTTCTCAACAAAATTACGGAAAGATAAGCAATATAATGATTCAAGTTTTAAACCATCACGTACATTTACACCATCGCCATTGTGGCGATAGATAGTAGTATGTTTTGTACGCAAAACGGTTTTTAAACAGATTCAATATTTCTTATTCCTAATTTTACAACAAGTGAAAACACTTAAAATCGCTATCCAAAAGTCGGGTAGGTTAAACGAAAAATCCGTAGAAATTCTTAAAAATTGTGGTCTTTCTTTCGAAAACTACAAAAGCTCATTAATAGCAACTGTTGCTAATTTCCCTTTAGAAATTCTCTTTTTAAGAGATGATGATATTCCAGAATATGTTCAAGATGGCATTGCCGATTTAGGTATTGTTGGAGAAAATGTAATCATCGAAGCGGGCGCAGATGTATCCTATTTACAGCCTCTCGGATTCGGAAAATGCACCCTAAAAATTGCTGTGCAGAGCACCAGTAATATCACCGAATTATCGCAATTAAATGGTAAGGCTATTGCCACTTCTTACCCTGTAATTTTACAAAAATATCTTACAGAAAATAACGTTGATGCACAGATCAGAATGATATCTGGCTCGGTAGAAATTGGTCCAGGTTTAGGCTTAAGTGACGCGATTTTTGACATCGTTTCTACAGGCGGAACATTAAAAAATAATGGCCTAAAACCTTTCGCAGATGTGATGCAATCGGAGGCTGTTTTAATCGGAAATAAATCGATAGTAGACAACCCAGAAGTTGCAGAGTTGCTGCAACGGATTCAATCTGTTTTGAGAGCGAAAGCCACAAAATATGTAGTACTTAATGTGGCTAAAGAAAACCTACAAGCCGTGGTAGATTTATTGCCAGGAGTAAAAAGTCCTACTGTAGTTCCGTTGTTCGAAGAAGGATGGGTTGCTGTTCATTCTGTAATTGCCGAGGAAGATTTCTGGGAAAAAATTAATGGTTTGAAGTTGGCAGGTGCAGAAGGGATTGTGGTGATGCCAATCGAGAAAATCATTACCTAAATCATCTAAAAATAGATTTAAACGCTATATTTTATATTAACTAATAGTTAAATTAAAAACATAACACATTGAAACTCTATAGTTATAAGGAATTAACTCAACAAAAAATTGAAGAACTATGTTCTCGCCAAGCTGAAGATGATAATTTGGTAGTTTCTCGGGTAGAAAACATCATTTCTACAGTAAAATCTGATAGCGATGCAGCACTCCTCTCCTACGCAGAACAATTTGACAAAGTTAAACTATCTTCACTTTTTATTGGCAAAGAAGAACTAGTTGAGTTAGCTAGTCAAATCGGAACAGCGGTTTTACCGAGCACTTTTTTGATGCTTGGCATCCCAGCAAAAATTGCCGGATGCAAAGAAATTGTAGTGTGTTCTCCTCCACAAAGTGATGGCAAAATCAACACCTATATTGCTTATGTTTCCACCTTACTAAACATAGAAAAAGTTTACTTAGTTGGAGGCGCCCAGGCTGTGGGAGCAATGGCTTTTGGTACCCAAACAATTCCTAAAGTTGATAAGATTTTTGGGCCTGGAAATCGCTATGTAACTGAGGCAAAAAAGCTAGTTCAAAACACAGTTGCAATTGATATGCCAGCTGGGCCATCTGAGGTTTTAGTGGTAGCTGATGAAACAGCAAATTCTGCTTTTGTTGCAGCCGATTTGTTAGCTCAAGCCGAACACGGAACGGACAGTCAAGCGATATTGGTTTCGACTTCAAAACAGCTGATTGCCGATGTAATTTCTGAAGTTGAAAAGCAGTTACTTGATTTACCAAGAAAAGACATCGCTAAAAAAGCAATTGAAAATTCTTATGCAGTATTTGCCGAAACATTAACAGAAGCAATGGACTTCAGTAACGCTTATGCGCCAGAGCATTTAATCTTAGCCACAGAAAACTTTGAGCCGCTTATTCATTTAATCATTAATGCAGGCTCAGTGTTTTTAGGTAACTTAACTCCAGAAAGTGCTGGCGATTATGCTTCAGGAACAAACCATACTTTGCCAACCAGTGGTTTTGCAAGAGCATTTTCAGGCGTTTCAGTAGATACTTTCCTGAAGAAAATCACTTTTCAGCATCTTACAGCCAAAGGTTTACAAAACATTGGTAACACAGTTGAAGTTTTAGCAGAAGCTGAAGGATTACAGGCACATAAAAATGCGATAACAATTAGGTTGGAACAAGGAATAAAGAGTAAAGAACAAGGATGAAAAAATAAAAAATAAAGAACAATTTTCGGAAAAATGATTTAGACTTATTGTCTTTAATCTTTGCTCATTGTTCTTTTATCTAATATTATTAAAATGGATATTAAAGATTTACAAAGAGAAAATATAAAAACCCTTAAGCCCTACTCTACCGCTAGAGATGAGTTTAAAGGGCAAGCAAGTGTCTTCTTAGATGCAAATGAAAATAGTTTTGGATCACCACTGCCTGCAAATTACAATCGCTACCCAGACCCATTGCAGTTAGGCTTAAAAGATGCGATTAGCAAAATTAAAGGTGTGCCAATAGAAAATACCTTTTTAGGCAATGGTAGCGATGAGGCAATTGATTTACTATATAGAGCATTTTGCAACCCTGGAAAAGACAACGTGATTATTTTACCACCTACTTACGGGATGTATGAGGTTTCAGCAAACATCAACGATGTTGAAATTAGAAAAGTAGACTTATTGCCAAACTTTCAACTGGACTTAGAGAAGATTGCAGAAGCAATTGATGAGCATACTAAAATGATTTTCATTTGTTCGCCAAATAACCCTACTGGCAACTCTATCAATAGAACAGATATCGAGACGATTTTGGCCAATTTTAAAGGCTTGGTGGTTATTGATGAAGCTTATATCAACTTCGCAAAACAGAAGACTTTTATTCAAGAATTAACTGAATATTCGAATTTGGTTATCCTTCAAACATTTTCTAAAGCTTGGGGACTGGCAGCTTTGCGTTTGGGAATGGCTTTTTCATCGCGACCAGTTATCGATATTTTAAACAAGGTTAAGCCGCCATACAATATTAATCAGGCTACACAAGATTTAGCTTTAGCAGCGTTAGAAAACATCCAACAGGTAAATGACTGGATTAAAATCACCGTTTCTGAAAGAGATAGATTAAGTAGTTTACTGGCTATACTTCCGTTGGTTAAAAAAGTCTATCCATCTGATGCCAACTTTATACTGGCACAAGTTGATGATGCTTTAGGAACTTACAATTTATTAGTTGATAAAGGCGTCATTGTTCGCGATCGTTCAAAAGTATCGCTTTGCGAAGGATGTTTGAGAATTACTGTAGGAACAGTTGAAGAAAATAATCAGTTAATTAGCATTTTAGAGAAGATATAATGAAAAAAGTATTGTTTATAGACCGTGATGGCACATTAAACATCGAACCAGATGATGAACAAGTAGATAGCTTTGCAAAGCTGAAATTTTATCCAAGGTCGCTTTATTACCTCTCAAAAATCGCAACAGAGTTGGATTTTGATTTGGTAATGGTAACCAATCAGGATGGTTTAGGAACGTCTTCAAACCCTGAAGAGAACTTTTGGCCAGTGCACAATTTTATGATAGATACCTTCGCAAATGAAGGGGTCGTTTTCAGTGAAATTGTTATCGACAGAACTTTTGCAAGAGACAACGCCCCTACCCGCAAGCCTCAAACAGGTTTGTTGACAAAATATTTGGGAGAAGGTTATGATTTGAAAAACTCATTTGTAATCGGCGACCGTTTAAATGACGTTATTTTAGCCAAAAACCTTGGCGCAAAAGCTATTTTCTTACGCCAAAATGATGCATTGGGAAGTGCAGAAGGTATGGCAAAATATGAAACGTTATCAGAAATAATTGCATTAGAAACTCAAAAATGGGAAGATATTTATACTTTTTTAAGAGCTGGAGCTAGAAAAGTAAATCATATTCGTAAAACGAATGAAACAGATATTACTATTGGATTAGATTTAGATGGAACTGGAAAAGCAACCATCAAAACTGGCTTAAATTTCTTCGACCATATGTTAGACCAAATTGCTAGACACGGCAGTATGAATTTAGACATCGTTGCTAACGGAGATTTACATATAGATGAACACCATACGATTGAAGATACTGGAATTGCCTTAGGTGAAGCCTTTGCACAAGCTTTGGGCAATAAATTAGGTATTGAACGTTATGGTTTTTGTTTACCAATGGATGATTGCTTAGCACAAGTAGCTATAGATTTTGGCGGCAGAAACTGGATTGTTTGGGATGCAGATTTTAAACGTGAAAAAGTAGGTGATGTACCAACCGAAATGTTTTTCCACTTCTTTAAATCTTTCAGCGATGCTGCAAAATGTAATTTGAATATAAAAGCAGAAGGCGAAAACGAACATCATAAAATAGAAGCTATCTTTAAGGCTTTTGCAAAAGCAATTAAAATAGCAGTAAAAAGAGATGCAGAGAAAATGGTTTTACCGAGCACCAAGGGAGTTTTGTAAGGTAGAAGGCTGAAAGGTGGAAGGTTGAAGGTTTTAATGCACAAACTTTAAATTCTAAACCTGATAGTAGCGAACACGGATCCCGATTTTTCATCGGGAGGAGTAAAGCGAATAGCAGGACTACAG
>SEDG01000314.1 GCA_004295885.1 Pedobacter sp.
GGCATTCCGGATGAAGAAAAAATGCTTATTTTCGATAAATTTTATCGTGTAGGAGATGAAAATGTGCGTAAATCTAAAGGCACAGGACTTGGCTTGTTTATTGTGAAAGAGGTATTACAAAACCACGACGCTGATATTAGCGTTAAAGATAACACACCGCAAGGTGCAATTTTTGAAGTAACATTTAACTGATATGCCACAGAAATTAAGAATACTATTGGTAGAAGATGAAGACCATTTATTGGATGCCATCAAATTAAACCTCGAACTAGAGGGTTATAAAGTTCACGCTGTTAAAGACGGTAAAACTGCATTAAAAGTGTTTAAGGAAGAGAGATTTAACTTAATCATTTTAGATGTAATGTTACCTGAGATGGATGGGTTCCAAGTTTGTGAAACAATTCGTTTAGAAAATACTGAAGTTCCTATTTTGTTTTTAACGGCTAAGAATACTAGCGAAGACCGAGTAATGGGTCTTAAAAAAGGAGCAGACGATTATTTAGTAAAACCTTTCAATTTAGAAGAGTTAATTCTTCGTGTTGGAATCTTGGTAAAACGTAGCTTAAAACCGGACGATTTAAAAGAATTAAACTCTTATAAAATCGGTGATAAAACTATCTATTTTAACTCTTTCGAATTAAAACAAGATGATGGTGTTGTTGTGCCTTTAACCAAAAAGGAAACGATGTTGTTGAAGTTGTTGATTGAGCGTAAAAACGAAGCGGTTTCTCGTGAGCAAATAAATTAATGTATAATACTTGGAGTAGATATGCTTTAATGACAATTTTTGCCCTTTCAGCATTGGTAAGTTTATATTACAATCAATACCAGCTGGCTGCAATAGCCGGCTTTCTCTTTGCCTTTATTTTATGGAGTCATTTTAAGCATAGTTCAGTGTTATTGGCATCGAGACATTTCAAAAATGCAAATTATGATAGGGCAGAACAGATATTAAATGAAGTTGCAAATCCAGATAGATTAGCTAAAAATCGCCGAGGATATTATGAGTTCATGAAGGCAAACATCGCCCTACAAAGAGAAGATTTTGAAACTGCTGAGTTTCACTTTCAAATTGCTAGTCGTTTCCCATTGGGAGGAAAAAATGACAAAGCGTTTGTAATGATACATTTGGCTAATCTCGCTCTGCGTAAAAAGGACGCCGAAAGAGCAAAAGCATACATAGAAAAGGCTAAGGAGTTGGCAACAACATCAAGAGCTAAAGAAATTATAAAAATTATAGAGAAAGAAGCCAACGGTTTGGCCTAGTACAACATGAAGAACAACTTATTTTTAGACGCTGCAAATTCAATAGCTACAGAACGCCCACCAGTATGGATGATACTGGCGAAGCAATGGGTGGCGATTTAAGTTTTACCCAAGGTGTTGGCCCAAAATTCGCTAATCCTGTTCGTACTGCTGCTGATATTGATAAATTAGAGGTTGATGTTGTAGACAGGTTAGAATATGTGGCTGATGCGATTAAAGTTATTCAACAGCGTTTAAATGGCAGCATTCCATTAATTGGTTTTGCTGGTGCACCATTTACGGTTATGAGTTATTTGGTTGAAGGAGGTTCTTCTAAGGATTTTAAGTTAACCAAGTTGTTAATGCATAATCACCCTGAATTAGCACACCGTTTATTAGCTAAAATTGCAAAAGTAACTACCGATTATTTGAACTTACAAATTGCCGCTGGCGTTAATGCTGTTCAGTTGTTTGATAGCTGGGCTTTAGCTTTATCATGGAATGACTATCAAGAATTTTCTCATCAATATAACCAACAAATCATTGCTGGTTTAAACAGAACAAATGTTCCCGTGATCTCTTTCTGCAAAGGAAGTTCTGTATTTGCGCCAATTATGGCCGAAGCAAAACCAGATGTAATTTCAGTTGATTGGAATGCAGATTTATTGAACATTAAAAATGCTTTACCTGCGGGAATTGCTGTGCAAGGTAATTTAGACCCACATATTTTATACGCAGACCAACCAGTTATCAAAAAACACATTCATCAATTGTTCGAAAGAATGCGTGGCAAAGAAGGGTTTATCTTCAATTTAGGTCACGGTATCATGCCTGATATTCCTTTTGATAATGTTAAGTATGCGATTGAAGTGGTAAAGGAATTTAGGTATTAATTGAACTCATTTTTGTATATTAGCTATAGCTATTAAATTTTATGACAGTTAAATCTCTAAACGACGAAGACAAACTTCCTATTCAGCAAGTTATAAAAGCCATTAATAAAAAGATGGAAGATGTAATTCGTGTAGTAGATGCCTTGAATTTGGGTAGGACAGAAGTTAAGGATGACGGCGTTTACAGAACTTTTAACGATGGTAAAATTGTTAAAATTGCTGAAGGCATATTTAAGAAAAAGCGTTTGCGTAATAAACGAATCAAACTGTTTTAATGCCAAAACAACCAAAATTGAGGATTTTTGCAGGTCCAAACGGTTCTGGCAAAACCACATTATTTGATTCAATAAAATCCATCTATTTCTCGACAAAGCTTTTTATAAATGCAGACTATCTAGAAGAAGCTTTTAAAAAGAACAACTTCATAAATTTATCTGATTTTGATATTTGTTGCGACGATTTTGAATTTAATAAGTTTTACTTGGTAAGTGGACTTTATAGAAAGGCAAAATTTAATTCAGCCAGTTGGAACTTAGAGGTTATTGAAAATGTAATTGTTAAGAAAAACCTGGAAATCAGCAATTCCTTTAATTCTTACCATTTTGCTATCGTAGCTGATTTCATCAGGAATCAATTAATCACGAGTAAAAAATCATTTTCTTTCGAAACGGTATTTTCACACCCTTCCAAGCTTGAACTGATTGACTTAGCTAAGATGAATAACTATAAAGTCTATCTCTATTTTATAGGAACTGAAACTCCAGTGATGAATATGGAGCGTGTTAAAGATAGAATTCAAAAGGGTGGACATTCTGTTGAAGCTGAAAAAGTTGAGAAAAGATATTTCTTAACAATGGGATTACTAATGGATATGATAAAAAAGGTTGATGAAACTTATCTTTGGGACAATTCAGGAATAAAACACAAGTTTCTAGGAAATATAAAGAATGGGTTTGCAGAATTTGAACAATTAAATATTCCTAACTGGATTGACCATTATATTTTAGATAAGATTAAATAATGAACGATTACTATCAATACTTTTTAGCGGTTCACATCATCTTCGTAGTAAGTTGGATGGCTGGATTGTTTTATGGTGTTCGTTTATTCATTTACCATACTGAAGCTAACGACAGACCAGAATTAGAAAAGAACATCCTTCAAAAAGAATTCACAAAAATTGAAGGTCGTTTGTGGAATATCATTACCATTCCGGCGATGTGTTTAACGGTTTTAGCCGGAGCTACAATGCTTTATACTCGTCCGGTTTTGTTAGAGTTGCCTTGGATGCACGTTAAACTTGGCTTTGTTGGCTTATTGCTTGTTTACCATTTCATTTGTCAGAATATTATGAAGCAATTGCGCAATGGAATATTTAAGTATTCATCTAATCAATTGCGTTTATGGAATGAAGTTGCTACGATATTATTGGTTGCAATTGTATTTACAGTGATGCTGAAAAGCGCAGTAGATTGGGTTTATGGTTTAGTTGGACTAATTATTTTTTCTGCGGTTATCATGATGGCAGTAAAGATTTACAAAAGATATAGAGAGAAAAAGGGAGAGTAGTCAAAAGAAATGTCATCCTGACGAAGGAAGGATCTCATATTAGGAATTCAATGTTCGAGATTCTTCGCGATGCTCAGACTGACAAAACCTTCTTAGAATGAGAAAACTCCTCAGAACGAAACAAACCGATTAGACTGGCCGTCTCTAAAATTAATTAAATGAAAAAACATCTACTTTTAGCTTTCATCTTTTTGCTTTCTCTTTCAGCAAAAGCTCAATTTAACAACGAATCCCTATTCAACCGCATTCGTCCGGCAGATAGTTTAGATAAAGAATTACACTTCAATTTCTATAATTTTAACTACGTTAGAAATTACGAATACTCCAATAAATTTCACGATGGTTATACCTTATACGGCACACAAATAGAACCGCAATTGGTTTATTACGCCAATCCGAATTTGGCTATTGTTGCTGGTGCTTATTTACGCAAGGATTTTGGGAATGAAGGAATTTATGATGCCAAACCATTGTTTAGCTTAAAATATCATAAAAGAAATCTAACCTTGGTTTTTGGTAGTCTGGAAGGAAATATTCAGCATAACTACATTGAGCCTATTTATAATTTCGAGCGGAAAATCACTTCTCCAATTGAATATGGAACACAATTATTGGTTGATAGAGAAAAATTCAAATTAGACAGCTGGATCTCTTGGCAAAAGATGATTTATAAAGGTGACGTCGCCAAAGAAGAAATTGTCGGTGGATTAATTACTGAAACTTATTTACTCAAAAATAATAATTGGAAACTATCTATTCCCGCTCAATTTTTAGCTTACCACCAAGGCGGACAAATAGATTTATTAAAAAACATTCCCATTAGCACTTTATTTAATGGAGCTACAGGTTTCAAATTGCATAGAACAGTGGGTTACAAAGTGAAGGAAGTTTTTACAGATAACTATGTAGCGGTTTATAAAGATTTTTCGCCGACAAAATC
>SEDG01000964.1 GCA_004295885.1 Pedobacter sp.
ATTGATAATGACCTTGCCCAGCAAAAAGGCGTTACCATTGATAACGCAATGAGTACATTATCAACTTTTGTAGGTAGTAATTACGAAACGAGTTTTATAAAATACGACCGTCAATACAAAGTGATGGTACAGGCTTTGCCTCAGTATAGAGCGTTACCTAGTGATATTTTAAAACTTTCGGTAAAAAACGATAGAGATGAAATGGTTCCTTTCTCTGCATTTATGAAAATGGAAAAGGTTTACGGTCTATCAGAAATAACACGCCACAATATGGCTAATGCTTCGGAAATTAGCGGCCAATCTGGACAAGGTTATAGCTCTGGAGAAGCAATTAAAGCAATTACAGAGGTTGCTAAGAAATCATTGCCTAGAGGTTTTGCCATAGACTGGGCAGGTATTTCAAAAGACGAAGTATCTAGAGGAAATGAGGCAATATATATCTTCTTAATCTGTTTAGGCTTTGTTTATCTTATTCTGGCGGCTCAATATGAAAGTTTTGTTCTGCCCCTATCAGTTATTCTGTCATTGCCCGCAGGTATTTTTGGCACTTACCTATTACTTAAAATTCTGGGTTTAGAAAACAACATTTATGCACAAGCGGCTATGGTAATGCTAAATATATAAATGGGTTGGCCTTGCATTCATCTGCTTAGCTTATTCGGCCTGCAAAATCCCCCAAGTTGCACCAAGAATCGAAAATGCAAATATACCGACTGCCTTTAACGGATCTACCGATACGACAACTATAACAAGCATTAAATGGCATCAGTTTTTTAAGGATAAGTATTTGGTTGATTTAATAGACACTGCGTTAAAAAACAATCAAGAATTGAATGTAACATTGCAGGAAATCGAGATTGCTAAAAACGAAGTAAGAGCTAAAAAAGGAGAAATTTTACCTAGCGTGGGTTATCGTGCGGGTGCTGGGTTAGAGAAAGTTGGGCTTTACACTAGTCAAGGTGCCGGAGACGCCAGTGCAGATATTACGCCAGGCAAAAAGGTGCCAGAAATATTGCCAGATTACAATTTTGGACTTACCGCTAATTGGGAGGTAGATATTTGGCACAAACTTCGCAACGCGAAAAAAGCTGCTGTAATTCGCTATTTATCTACTATTGAAGGTAAAAACTTTGTGGTTACTAATTTAATAGCAGAAGTTGCTAACTCGTATTTTGAGCTTTTAGCCTTGGATAATCAGCTCGATATTGTAAAGAAAAACATAGC
>SEDG01000315.1 GCA_004295885.1 Pedobacter sp.
ACAATTACCTTCTGGATTTCGCCTTTTAGGAGTGATATTTTGCTGATTAATGCTTTTACATTGCTTTCTGAATTATCCAAAGCTTATATTTTTTAATTCGTAAGTGATTTGCTCTCAATATAGGGCAAATCGCACTTATTTTAGGCCGTAAAAACAACAATATCAAAAAATTTACAAGATTTTAAAGGCAAAAATGGGTATTCATAAAAATTGGCTGTAAATTTATAACGGATGCAAAGCGCTAAATTCACTTTCGCGAGGTTAAAATACAATTCTGGAGATTGGGATACCGATCAAAGGATGCCAGCCAATATTTTAAACTCGCTTTTAGAATACACTACCATCCCGCTAGATGAGGAAGAAAAGATTGTAGAGCTGGGTAGCAATGAATTATTTAAATACCCATTTTGTTACTTAAGCGGACATAAATTGGTTCAATTTAGCAAACAAGAAGCTACCAATTTTAAAACCTATGTAAACAATGGTGGTTTTGTTTTTGTCGACGATTGCAACCATGACATTGATGGCCTATTCGCTAAATCTTTTGAAGCCCAAATGAGCAACCTCTTTGGTCCAGCAGCCTTAAAAAAGATACCTAACACACATCCGCTCTACAGTTCATTTTTTAAGTTCGAAAAAGGCCCACCAACTACGTCTTTTGAGTTAAATGGTTGGGGAGATGATTTAGTACATGATTATTTAAAAGCCGTAACCATTAACAATAGAATTGGCGTTTTGTACAGCAATAAAGATTATGGCTGCGAGTGGGATTACGATTTTAAGAACAAACGCTTCTTAGCAGAGGATAACACCAAATTTGGGGTGAATATCATACTGTATGCAATGGGCGTTAACGGGATTTAAGTTTGCCTCCCATGCTGAGCAACGCTCAAAGTTAACAAGTATCAAACCGCTGATGTACACTGACCAAGATCTGCGCCTCTAATCTGCGAACATCTGGGAGAAAAAGTTTTACGCGGATTATCGCCGGCTGTTAAACACGTCTGAAACCGCTGATGTACGCTGACCAGATCTGCGCTTTTCTTCGCTTATAATCTGCGAACATCTGCGAGAAAAGTTCTACGCTGAGCAGCCCTTACAGATAGTACATATTAAAGTTCATCAAATCTGTAAGAGTTCAGTTTTATTCATCTTCACGTTTTTCAATTCGAACATTATCGACACCGTAGACTGGCCGATGACCACCCGTTCCATCAGTTTCAGGTATTGGTTCATCAACCTCTCCTTCTAAAATTTTCCGTATTTTATCTTGCTGAGTAGATGGATTTACATTTTCTTGGTTTTGTGGTTTGATTTGATTTTCCATAACTTCTTTTTAACGGTAAAACAGCTTTAAACAAAGAAAGTTTAGGATTATAAATTTTCCTTATAATTATTTGTAATTAGTCTAAATAGTTTGCATCTTTGTTCCCATAAGGAAATTGAGACTAATGCAACAAACAGTTACCCTACCACAAATTAATTTTACCGAAGTATTTAGCACAAAAAACGGTGCTATTTATCAATCAGATAGCGAAGGCTGTTGGTATGTTGATTTTGCAGGAAAACTGGCTCGTTTTGATTACCGCAATCTCTTAAAGCTTAAAAAAGCTGTTTACCAAATCGACATTGAAGATTTATTATTAAACAGTGAGAAATCTGCCGATTTAGAAATTATCTTCATTTGCGCTTGCGATCATTGTTATGTTCTATCGTTATTGCAAATCATTAAACTGAAAGATTTATTACAAGGCACTTTCGCCATGCTAGAGCTTAACCACATCATTTTCGATCGTTTGCATCGCATTATCAGCTAATTAGCTAGAATTAGAACAGTTCTATATTGTCAATAAATTCGCTGTTTGTCTAAACTTAGCGTTATTTTTATTGTTATTAATTCAACAATAAATTATTTGGCCATGAAAGATATCATACGTGTAAAGTGTTTACTATCATCAGATGTAGAAACATTACTTAACCAACAGATCAAAAAAGAAGCGCATTCATCAGCCATTTACCTTTCTATGGCTTCTTGGTGCAATAGAAATGGATATGATTTCTCTGCAGACTATTTCTTCAAACAAGCAGAAGAAGAAAGACAACATCAATTGAAATTTTATAAATATGTGTTAGATATGGGCGGAACAGCGATTTCTCCAGAAATAACCAACATCAAAATAGAATATAATTCTTTTCGTGAAGTTTTCGAGGAAGCTTTAGATCAAGAAATAAGCGTAACACAATCTATAAAAAATATTGCAGCTCGCTGCCATAAAGAACAGGATTACGTTACGTTAGAATTCCTAAACTGGTTCTTTAGAGAGCAAAGAGAAGAGGAATATAAAGCCCGTAGAGCACTAGAACTATTCGAAGTTATAGGCGAAGAAGGTACTGGTAGATGGCAGATCGACAAACACGTTGGTCAAATTGTTTATAACAGCGAAGCTTAATTTAGGTGAAAATTCACCATAAATCAGGAAATTGTAGTCATCGGATGAATATAGTAAAGTAGCCTATATTCATCCGATGACTAACCAAAATTTTAAAAAGGTACACGTGTAACAATGTGTACCTTTTTTTGTTAATAGCTTATCGCTTTACAACTTACACAATTTTTTATACTTATTATTGTCAGGCGATACGGGTTTGTTATTAAATAGGATTGAGCGTTTTAACACGCTATCCGCTGTATCCCGATGAAGAATCGGGGATGCCGCTGCTATCGTTAACGCAATTCATCAAGCACATCATGTCGAAAAAAGACAAAAAGAAAAATAAAGATAAGGACAAGAAAAAAAAGAAATTAAAGAAAGAATGCTGTGAAAAGTATTTGAAAGGGAAGAGGTGTGATAATTGTCCAAATGGCTAGCATTATAATTTTGCAAATCTTGATTAAAATATAGCCACAGATTCGCAGATTATATTGTTTTTAAATCTGCGCATCTGTGGCTAAAAATATTACGTATCTGCTGGCATTTCACCTGCCGAAATTTCTGTGCGTACGTGTCGCATTACGATACCCAATCACTTGTCCAGATCCGATAGCTATCGAATTTACTTCGGGAAGCTGGGTATGCCGACCTCAATTATTCTTACTTCCCTTAACAATAACCCCTTTAATTGGCCCTATAGGGCTAGTGGCTTTCGCTTTAGGATCATACATAAGGTTATCTCCTGAAAGACCTCCGCCCACATATAACGGGTTTTGATTAACCGATGCCTCTTGGGCCACTGCGCCACCTGCTGCGTGCAGACCTGCATTAACTTTCTCTCCAAAGGTTGCTCCCTGCGTTTGTTTAGGAACGGTTACGTTCATTGAAATTCGAGCATTTGCGCTAGCAGCAGGTTGACTGATTTTTGCATTTTGTTGTTTAGTAGTATCTGCAGTTTTAGTAACCGTTTGTGCCGAGGCAATTGAACTTACAAATAACAAGGCTAATATTGACAAATACGTTTTCATAATGTTTTAATTAATGGTTTTATATTGTTCAGTTATTAGTATATCAACAACCTGGTAATTTTGTTACCCCTTATTATATTTTACCTATCTACATGTGTTCTATCAATATCTCTGA
>SEDG01000316.1 GCA_004295885.1 Pedobacter sp.
AAATTAAATACGTTAATTTGTACTTATAGTTTTAACACATTTTAACAGTTAACCATTTACGTTTTTTTCATCTTTATAACATGTTTAAAGAAATCAAAAATAAGTACGTACGCTATTTCTTACTTTTTATATTTTTCATCATAACCTTCTTTTGCGCTTTACAATTAAACTTTCTTTGGCTATTTGGCTACTCTCCTAGTTACGCAGATATTAAAAAACCAGCACAACGGGTGGGTTCAGAATTATACACAGCTGATGGCAAATTAATAGGTAGATATTTTAAGGAAAATAGAACACCAGTTAATTTTAATGAAATATCGCCAAGTGTTATTAATGCATTGGTGGCAACCGAAGATATTCGATTTTATAAACACTCTGGAATTGATATACAAGCAGTCGGTAGAGCCGTTGTTGGAATGGGTAAAGATGGTGGTGCAAGTACCATAACACAGCAACTCGCGAAGAATTTATATCGAACTCGTTATAGTAAGTCTTCTGGTTTTGTTAAACACATCCCATTGGTTAGAACACTGGTATCTAAACTAAAGGAATGGATGACAGCCTTAAAACTTGAATCAAACTATAGCAAAAACGATATCATTACCATGTACCTAAATACAGTTTCATTTGGAAATAATACTTATGGCATAAAAACAGCTGCGAGGATTTACTTTGATAAAGAAGCAAAGGAATTATCTACAACAGATGCGGCCTTGCTCGTAGGTATGTTAAAAGGACCGTCACAATACAATCCGTTAAAATACCCCGAAAAAACATTAGAAAGACGAAATGTTGTATTAGGACAAATGAATAAATACAACTATTTATCTAAAGATAGTTTGGCATTGCTCTCTAAACAACCTATGCAATTAAAGGAAGGTAAAATGCAAGATAGTAGCGATGGTGATTCTTACTTAAGAGCAGCCGTAGACAAATACTTAGAAAAATGGTGCGAGGAAAACAACGTTGATTTATATGAAGACGGCTTTAAAATCTATACTACCATTGATTCTAAATTGCAAGGTTATGCAGAAGAAGCAGTAAAAGACCAAATGAGGATGTTACAAAGGCGTTTTTATAGTGTATGGGGCAATGAAGACCCATGGGAAGATTCAGAACGTAAAAAGGTTGATTATCCCGATAGGGCAAAAAAGAATTTACCTATTTATGCCATGTTGCAGAAGAAATTTAACAACAATCCTGATTCGGTAGATGCCTACTTCAACAAGAAGAAAAAGATGAAAATTTTTACCTATAAAGGTGATAGAGACACTTTATTTTCTACGATGGATTCAATCCGTTATTACGGTAAAATATTAAATACTGGAATGATGACAATGGAACCAAAATCTGGTAAGATTAAAGTTTGGGTTGGCGGGATTGATCATAAGTTCTTCAAATATGACCACGTAAATCAATCAAAACGCCAAGCTGGTTCTACATTTAAACCATTTGCTTATTTGGCGGCCCTAGAAAGTGGAATGAGCCCTTGTGATACTTTTGTAGATAAACCTGTAAAAATTCCCTATCAAAATAAAGGAAAAACAGAATATTGGGAGCCAAAAAATGCAGACTGGAGCAACTCTTACCAAGAAATGTCTTTACGCTGGGCGATGGCAAAATCTGTTAATACGGTTACCGCTCAAGTTACAGAAAAAGTTGGATGGGATAATGTGGTTAAATGGGCTCATGAATGTGGTATAGAAAGTCCGTTACAATCTGTACCATCTGTAAGCTTAGGTCCAAATGATGTATCGGTTTATGAAATGGTTAGGGCTTATGGTACATTTTTAAATGAAGGAGTAAAAGTTGACCCAATATTGGTTGAAAAAATCACTGACCAAAATGATAATATAATTGAAGAATTTACTGCTAAAACTAAACGTGTGTTAACAGAAGAAATAGCCTGGTTAATGTTGTATATGTTTAGAGGCGGTATGGAAGAACCAGGAGGAACATCCCAAGCTTTATGGGAATGGGATTTATTTAGCAAAAACAATCAAATTGGTGGTAAAACAGGTACATCATCAGATTATGTAGATGCTTGGTACATGGGCATAACAAAAGATTTGGTAACTGGTGTTTGGGTAGGTTGTGATGAGCGTACAGCGCATTTCCAAAATGGAGAACAAGGTGAGGGCTCACGTACTGCCCTACCAATTTTTGCCAAGTTTATGGAAAAAGTTTACCATGATCCGAATAGCGGCTACACGTACGGACAGTTCCCTAAAGCTAAAGTAGAAATCACAAGAAACATCAACTGTGTTACACCTAGGCAACATGTAGACACAACTGCAGTTGATAGTACGCAAATTGATTCCTTAGATATGGAAGTTCCAATAATAGAAGAACAACCTCCTGTTACAAAACCAGAAACAGAAGTTCAAAAGGTTGATGAGAAGAAAACAACAGAGCCAGTAAATCAAAATCCAGCAACACCTACAGTGCCTTTAACGAAAAAAGAAGAACGAGAATTGCGTAGAAAACAAAGGCAGGAAGAAAAGGAAAAAAAGAAAAACGGAAATGATAATTAATTGTATTTAAAACCATTAGTTCTTCAACCTCGTAATTAACATATTATTTAGCAAACTCTAACATTATGAATAGAACCACTACTTTTAAAAAATCATTATTGATTTTAACATTCATCCTAGTATCTGTTCTTTCTGTAAAAGCTCAATATTTTGGGCAAAATAAAGTGAGATATAAAAATGAAGATTTCAAGGTTTTACAAACGCCACACTTTGAAATTTATTATTATCTTAAAAATGAAAAGCTGTTAAAGAAATTTGCTCAAGATGCAGAAACTTGGTATAAAATGCACCAAGAAGTATTTCGTGACACATTTTTAAAGAAAAACCCAATTATACTTTACAATAACCACCCAGATTTTCAGCAAACTACCGCTTTAAATGGTGAGATTGGGGTTGGAACTGGGGGTGTTACCGAAGCATTGAAAAATAGGGTGATTATGCCTGTTTTAGATATCAGTAGCCAAACAAGGCATGTACTAGGGCACGAATTGGTTCACGCTTTTCAATACCATGTTTTACTAGAAAAAGATTCTATCAGTTTAGAGAATATAGGTAACACGCCTTTATGGATGGTTGAGGGTATGGCAGAATATCTATCCGTAGGCAAAAAAGATGCCTTCACATCCATGTGGATGCGTGACGCTTTATTGAATAGAGATATTCCATCATTAAAAGACTTAACTAATTCTAATAAATATTTCCCTTATCGCTATGGTCAGGCGTTTTGGACTTTTGTAGGTTCACTATATGGAGATACTACGATAGTTCCATTATTCAAAAATACTGCGAAGTTTGGTTACGAAAATGGGATTAAATATACTTTAGGTTATGATGATAAAACATTATCAGGTTTATGGAAAAATTCAATCGAGCAACATTATAGACCTTTATTAAAAGCTGATAGTTCACAAATCAAAATATCAGGCACTAAAATTATCGACAATAAAAATGCTGGAAATATGAATGTTGCGCCAGCGATTAGTCCGAATGGCAATTATTTAGCCTTTTTATCTGAAAAAGATTTATTTGGGAT
>SEDG01000317.1 GCA_004295885.1 Pedobacter sp.
CCTGATGGTTTTTACAATGAATATTATGACAGTCCATACTTTACATTGGGAAATTCTAGAACTTTAACTAGAAATGATTATTTGACAGGTAATGTTCAGTTGAAATATGCTCCTATCGAGTCATTATCATTCCTATTCCGCGTAAGTATGTCCACTAGAAATGTTTCTAGTAAATTCTGGTCAGACAAATACACTTTCTCTAATTATAGATTAGGAATAACATCTAACTTTTCAAATAGACCTGGAAGTGTAAGTGACGCATCAAGTTACGAAACTCAATTAAATCCTGAGTTCCAAGCACAATACATCAAACAATTGAGTAAAGATTTCTCTTTAAATACAATTTTAGGTGCAAGTTCTCGTGATAACATTACTAAAAGTATAAATGCAGGTTCTTCTGCCATGGTTATACCTGGTTTGTATAACGTTGCTAATACTACTGGTAATACAAACGGAAGTGAAGGAAATAGCCGTGTACGTCAAATTGGTGTATATGCTGATGCTCGTTTAGGTTTCAGAAGCTATTTATATCTACACGTAACTGCTAGAAATGATTGGCGTTCTGTGTTGGCTCAAGAGAATAGATCACTATTTTATCCTGCTGCCGATTTATCGTTCATTGCTTCAGATGCAATTCCTTTCTTGAAAAACTCTAAAACTATTTCTAGTTTGAAAATTAGAGGTGGTGTTTCTAAAGTTGGTTTGGTAAACCTAGGTGCTTATAGATTACAACCTACATTTGGCCAACAATATGGCTTCCCTTATGCAGGTGTACCAGGTTTTGGTATTGGTAATGCTGTTGTATCACCAGATATTAAACCAGAGGTAACTACTTCTTATGAAGGTGGTTTTGATTTAGAGATGTTCAAATCAAGAGTTAACTTTAGTGCAACGGCTTATAAATCAAACACTGTTGATCAAACGGTTTCTGTTCAGATTCCTTCTGCAACTGGATTTACTAGCTTTTTAACCAATACTGGTGAAGTTGAAAACTATGGTTTTGAAACCTCATTGAGAGTTGTACCAATTCGTACTTCATACGGTTTAGAAGTATCAGTGGGTGGAAATTACACTTACAACAAAAACAAAGTATTGTCTATTAGTACAGATCAAAGCTTTATTAGTTTAGGTACGTTTGGAACTGCTAATATCGTTGCACAGGTTGGAGAGTCTTTCCCATTATTAAAGGGTACTACTTATAACAAAGATTCTCAAGGTAGAATTATTGTTGACCGTATCACTGGATTCCCAAGTGCTACAACAGCAACTTCTACTTTAGGTATTACTGAACCTAGACATCGTTTAGGTCTTGATTTGTCTGTTGACTACAAAGGTTTCCGTTTGGCTACTGTATTTGAATATCGTTCTGGTAACGTTATTTATACTGGTGGTAGTACTGGATATGATTTTTCTGGAGCAGGTATCAGAACTACTTACTTTAATAGAGAGCGTTTTGTTGTGCCTAATTCATCTTATCTTGATCCAGTTTCTAATACTTATGTAGCTAATACAAACGTAACTGTTAGAACAGGTGGTGTGGATTTCTGGACTAATGGTCCATCTAACACTGACGTTAACGCTAACTATACTTATTCTGCAGCATTCTGGAAAATGCGTGAGCTTTCACTGTCTTACGATTTGCCTAAATCTGTATTTAGTAACATCAAATTTGTTAAAGGTGCAACTATTAGTGCTCAAGGACGTAATTTGTTCTTATGGGCTCCGAAGACTAACCTTTACACAGATCCTGAGTATAGTGCTTTTGATGCAAATAGTAATGCTATTGGTTTTACTTCATTAAGTCAAACGCCTCCAGGTAGATTTTACGGTTTAAGTTTATCAGTAACTTTATAATAAAAAGAACATGAAAAAAATATTTAAATATTTAATGTTAGGTGCGGTTGTTATTGGTGCAAGTTCTTGTGAAAAGTACTTGGATATCAATAAAAACCCAAATAACTTTACATCAGCAACTCCTGCTGTGGTATTACCACAAGCAATCGTAGGGGCTGCCTCAATTAGTAATTCATTCAATATCGGTTTCGCGGACTTTTCTGGAGCGAGAGCTAACGCAGGTGGTTTCGGTGGATTTGGGTCTGTGGTAACATATGATTTTGGAACGGCTGATTATGCTGGTTTATGGAGTGCTAGTTATGATAACGCTAACGATTTCCAATATGTAATCAATGAAACAAGTGGTGACATCAAGTTGGCTTATTCTACTGGTATAGCTAGAATTATGAAATCATTTGCATTTGAGCGTTTAGTAAATCAATTCAATGATGTTCCTTATACTGATGCATTGAAATCTACCGCTAGTTTACAGCCGAAGTATGATAAAGCTGAAGATGTTTACAAGGCGTGTATTGCAGAATTGACAAAAGCAATTACAGACATTACAACAGCACAGGCATCTGCAACAACTAATAAAATTGTTGCAAATACTGATCCTATGTTTGCTGGCGATATGGAGCTTTGGAAAAAATTTGCAAACACAGTAAAATTGAGAATGCTAATCAAAATGGCAGGTGTTCCTGCTCATCAAGCTTATGCTACAAGTCAATTTGCTGCAATGAATTTAACTGTTGGTTTCTTAGCTAATGATGCCGTTGTTCAACCAGGGTATGTTAAAACTGATAGACCAAACCCAACTTGGGCGTCTCTTGGTTTCTCGGGAACAAATACTAACATAACAACAAGTAGAATTCCTACAAAGTGGATGTATAGTTTTTACAATGGAACTAAATTAGCGGATGTGGGAAGAGCTAAAGCTATTTATAGAGGCTATCCTTCAACAATTATTAATCAATTGGGGGATGAATCTGCATCTGTTCCAGCTGCCTCATCAGCAGGTTCGGCATGGACAACTGCAATTTCTACGACAACAGCATCAGTTATCGGTGTAGCGAAGAGCCCATCTCAAGCGGCTCCAGTGTTACTAGCAACAGAAAGTAACTTCTTGCAGGCAGAGGCATTTGCTAGAGGTTATCTAGCTGGAGATGCTGCTGTGGCATTTAATAACGGTATTCTAGCGTCTTTTAACTACTTGTATAAGGCAGATAATGGCACGGTTGATCCTGCTAAGGTTGCCGCATGGCAAATTTCTGATGGACAAGGTGGAACAAAACCTGACCCTGCGAGATCGGTTGCGGGTGATGTAACTACCTATAAAAATGCTAATGCACTTAGCCGTTTGGTTAATTGGAGTTTAGCTACAACATTACCAGAAAAAATTGAGGCAATTATCACTCAAAAGTATATTGCTTTAAATATGATCGCTAATGATGAAAACTTTAATGAGTTCAGACGTACAGGTTATCCATTTATTGTTAATGGCTCATCTGATCCAATCTTAACTTTTGCTTCTAAGCAATCTGTTTCAACTCATGTAGATAAATTGCCGACAAGAGTTTTATATCCTCAAGAAGAGTATAACTTAAATCCTGCAAATGCTCCAAAAGGTATTAACAAATTTAGTTCATTAATCTTTTGGGATTTAAATTAATAAGTAGACTCATTTAAATTATAATAAAATGAAAAAAATCTTTAATCAATCTGTAGCATTGT
>SEDG01000318.1 GCA_004295885.1 Pedobacter sp.
TAAAATGCCAAATATATGCCATTAGCCTAACTAATTAACATTATTTTTATCAATATTATACTTTTAATTAACAATCTATGGCGTTTTTTGTATTTTACACCTAGATTAAAACAAGTAATCTGTATTTCTTCTTTTATAGGGCATAGTCTTATAATTCGAAAAATATTTTATACTTTAATTTTTCTTTTGAGCTGAAAAACTCAATTGGCTACAACAATCTTTTTACTACAATAATTAAACTTGATAACGATGAAGATATTAGGCATACAAGTGCTAAGAGGACCGAATATTTGGTCTATAAATAGGAAAAAATTAATCCAGATGCGTTTGGATTTGGAGGAGCTTGAGCAACGCCCAACTAACGTTATCGAGGGTTTTAGAGAAAGGATTGAAAAATTAATTCCGAGCTTGCAAACTCATCGTTGCTCTAAAGCCGCACCTGGTGGATTTTTAGAACGTATTGAAGAGGGAACTTGGATGGGCCATGTGATAGAACACATAGCTTTGGAAATACAAACCTTAGCTGGAATGGATACAGGCTTTGGTAGAACTCGCCAAACAAAAACAGAAGGAATTTATAACGTTGTTTTCAGTTACCTTGAAGAAAAAGCTGGCGTTTATGCGGCTGAAGCAGCTGTTAATATTGCAGAGGCCTTAATAAATGATAAAGAATATGATCTTGAGCATGATATCCAAAGGATGCGTGAATTAAGGGAATCTGAGAGACTTGGGCCAAGTACTGGTTCTATTGTTGATGAAGCCATTGCAAGAGACATCCCTTGGATAAGATTAAATAAAAGTTCGCTGGTGCAATTGGGTTATGGTAAAAATCAAGTTCGTTTTAGAGCTACAATGACCGAAAGAACAAGTAGTATTGCTGTTGATATTGCCGGAAACAAAGATGAAACTAAACGTTTATTAAATGATGCCGCCATTCCAGTTGCAAAAGGTGTTACTGCGTCTACATTAGATGATGTTCATGACGCAATTAAAAGAGTCGGTTTTCCACTTGTATTTAAACCATTAGACGGAAATCATGGCAAAGGCGCAACCATCAATGTAAAAACAGAAGACGAGGCAATTGCAGCTTTTCATTATGCTAAAGAATATTCTAGAAGAATTATTGTAGAGAAATTTATTACTGGCCACGATTTTAGAGTGTTAGTAATTGACCACAAAATGGTTGCTGCCGCCTTACGTGTGCCTGCCCATATTAAAGGTGATGGAAAAAGTACGGTTCAACAATTAATCGATAAAGAAAATGAAGACCCGCGTCGTGGTTATGGCCATGAAAATGTGCTTACAGAAATAACTGTTGACCGCGATACTGAAGATTTATTAGAGAAAAAGGGTTATACATTAGAAACTGTAGCACCAAAAGGAGAAATCGTTTACTTAAAATCTACCGCAAACTTAAGTACTGGCGGCACTTCTATTGATGTAACGGACCAAGTTCACCCTCAGAATGTTTTTAACTGTGAAAGAATTTCTAGAATTGTAGGTTTAGATATTTGCGGAATTGATATCATGGCGCAAAATCTAACAGAGCCATTAACAGAAAACGGAGGTGTAGTTTTAGAAGTAAATGCAGCTCCAGGATTTAGAATGCACTTAGCACCAAGCGAAGGTTTGCCTCGTAATGTCGCTGCTCCAGTAATTGATATGTTATATCCTCCTGGAAAATCTGCCCGTATTCCAATTATTGCGGTTACTGGTACAAATGGAAAAACCACAACTACACGTTTAATAGCTCACATCGTAAAAAACAATGGTAGCAGAGTTGGTTTTACTACATCTGACGGGATTTATGTGCAAAACACCTTGTTAATGAAAGGTGATACCACTGGTCCGTTTAGCGCAGAGTTTATTTTAAAAGACCCAACTGTAGAAGTTGCTGTTTTAGAAACCGCAAGAGGCGGAATTTTGCGTGCTGGTTTAGGCTTTAATCAGTGTGATATTGGCGTAGTAACTAATATTCAAGAAGATCATTTGGGTATTTCTGATATAAATACATTAGATGATTTAACGAGAGTAAAAGCCGTAATTATTGGCGCTGTTAAAAGAACAGGTTGGGCAGTTTTAAATGCCGACAATGCTTACTGCCTAAAAATTGCAGAAAGTGCCAGTTGCAATGTTGCTTATTTTAGTATGGATGAAAAAAATCCAGTAATTAAAGAGCATAGCAAAAAAGGAGGCATCTCTGCTATTTATGAAAATGGTTATGTGACTATCAAAAAGGGCGATTGGAAAATCCGTGTTGAAAAAGCAACGCACATTCCTTTAACCTTTAATGGTTCCGTTGATTTTATGATACAAAATGTTTTAGCAGCCACTTTAACCACATTTTTATGGGGCTATAAAACTGAAGATATTAGAATGTCTCTAGAAACATTTATCCCTTCTGCGGCGCATACACCAGGTAGGATGAATGTGTTTAAATTTAAAGAGTTTAAAATTTTAGTAGACTTTGCACACAATCCTGATGGTTTTAATGGTATTAAGGCTTATTTACAAACTGTTGCTGCAACGGAACATGTTGGTGTAATTTCAGGTACAGGAGACAGAAGAGATGAAGACATTATAGAAACAGCTCGTATAGCTGCTCAAATGTTCGATAAAGTTGTCATCTGTCAAGAAAAGTATCTTCGCGGTCGCAAACAACAAGAGCTAATAGATTTATTACTGAAAGGCATAAAGGAGGTGAAACCAAACATGCCTGTTGAGATCAATAACAATGGAGAAGATTGCATGAGAAATCTTGTTAAGAATGCCACACCTGGTTCCTTTATCACCATTTTAAGTGATACGATTGACAATGCAATTCAAAAAGCAACTTATTATTTAGATAAAGAATTGGATAAAAAATAAACTTAACGTTTTAACAGTTCAAACAAACAAAAAAAGCCATCCCAATAATAGAGATGGCTTTTACTTTAGTGAGTTTATTAGGCTTGAGAATCTCTCAACGCTTTAATTTCATCATGAGATACTCTTAATTGAGCTTTTTGTTCAGTTATCAAACTTCTCAAATCAGCCGATAAATCTTCATCCTCTAATGCCATTTTGTAGGCTCGTTGAGCTGCATCTTCTCCAAACTCACAATTGTTTAATACTGTTTTGCGGTCGTGACCCGTAAAAACTGCTTTAACATCCATCCAAGCTCTATAAATTTTGCCTGAATTCGTGGTTCCTTGGTCTATATCTTCTCCTAAGGCCTGAACTTCAGTAGCTAAAGCCATTTTCAATTTGTGACTTTCGCCAATCATCCTTACAAATAAAGATTTTAAATCAGCATCTTCTGACTGCAACTCTTCAATAGCTTTTTCATAACCTGCAATTCTATCGTTATTTATTTGAACTAGGTCGTTTAAAATTTCTGCATTTGCTGTTCTCGTTTCCATAATTTTTAGTTTTGATGTGTCTAAAGAACATCGCGAAAAAAGAAATGTTTAAAATACCTTAGCGCATTTAGGAATACAAAAAGCTTTATATATTTGAGTGTCAATCTTCAATATGTCGCCAAACTTCATCCAACATCTTAAAAAATACGTTTCCCTCAACGATGA
>SEDG01000319.1 GCA_004295885.1 Pedobacter sp.
AAAATATCAGGCACTAAAATTATCGACAATAAAAATGCTGGAAATATGAATGTTGCGCCAGCGATTAGTCCGAATGGCAATTATTTAGCCTTTTTATCTGAAAAAGATTTATTTGGGATAGATTTGTTTCTTGCAGATGCACGAACGGGGAAGATTATTAGAAAGTTAAGTAGCCAAATTGCTAATTCGCATATTGATGATTTTAACTTTATAGAATCTGCTGGCGCTTGGTCACCAGACAGTAAACAGTTCGCTTTTAGTATTTTTAGTCAGGGTAAAAATCAAATGCTCATTATCGATGTAGCAAATGGAAGTACCATTTCTCAAACAGCAATGGGACGAGTGGAACAGTTTGGAAACCTAACATGGTCGCCAGATGGAAAGGAAATAGCCTTTTCTGGAATGGTTGAAGGGCAAAGTGATATTTTCGCTTACAACTTAACTACGAAAGAACTCACACAAATCACTAATGATGAATATTCTGATTATGCGCCAAGCTATTCGCCAGATGGTAAAAAAATAGTTTTTTCATCAGATAGAGCGGCTATTACTGCTGGAAATATAAACGCTGTTAACCCAATTAACCTAACCGTTTACGACTTTACAACAAAGTCTCTAAGTAATATTCCAGTATTCCCGGGTGCTAACAATTTAAATGCTCAGTTCTCTGGAGACAGCAAACGTATCTTCTTTTTATCTAATCGTGATGGATTTAGGAACTTGTATGAATACAATTTAGAAAACAGTTCTGTAAAACAATTGACCGATTACTTTACTGGCATTAGTGGTATTACAGAATTTTCTCCCGCGATTACGGTTTCTAGAAATGATGATATAGTTTACAGTTATTACAGATATCAAAGATATACGCTTTATAACTCTGCGTTAAGTAATTTCAAATCAAAACCAGTTGATGCAAAAGAAGTAAACTTCGATGCGGCTCAATTGCCACCAATGGAGAATGTAGGGGTTAACATTGTAAATTCTAATCTTGGGAACTTCGAACGGTTCGAAAAAACGACCACTGATTCGATGAAAACCGTTGCCTACGTACCAAAGTTTAGACTTGATTACTTGGCAAACAGCGGAGTTGGAGTTTCTACAAGCAGGTTTGGAACAGGTATACAAGGTGGTATCATGGCTATGTTTAGCGATATACTTGGCAGAAATCAAATCATTGCCAATTTATCTATTAATGGAGAAATTTCTGATTTTGGTGGATTAGTAGGTTATATTAACCAACGACATAGAATTAACTGGGGTGTTGGTGTTTCGCACATTCCCTATGTTACTGGCTTTACGAGTGTAGGCTTTTATGATGGCTCGCCAACTGCAGACCCTGTTGATACGATAAGTACCAATATATTAAGAACATTTGAAGATAAGTTGGAAGTATTTGGTTCGTATCCTTTTAGCAAAGTTCATCGTTTTGAGGCTGGTGGTGCGTTTTCTTATTACAGTTATCGATTAGATAGATTTAATAATTACCACGTAGCTGGTAATTATCCTTATGGTTATTTAGGTTCTGACAGAGAAAAGGTATCTAATTCAAAAGCATCTGGGCAACTGGGCATACCTCTAAAAGCATTCTCTATCATGCAAACAAATGCATCTTTTATAGGAGATAATTCGATATTTGGATTGACTGCTCCATTGGACGGGTTTAGATATAGAGTTGGTGCAGAAAAGTATTTTGGTGATTATAATTTTGCTGCCGTTACGGTTGATGGAAGAAAATACTTCAGGGCAAAGCCAGTTACATTTGCAGTGAGGTCTTATAACTATTTGAGGCTTGGTCAAGATGGTGAAAACCTCTACCCTTTATATGCTGGTTACGGCTATCTAATTAGAGGATATGATGCGAATTCGTTCTACAACAGTAAATATCAAACTTCAGGAACATTTGATATCGATCAATTATCCGGAAGTAAATTAGCCGTATTTAACTTTGAAGCTAGGTTACCTTTCACAGGGCCTAAAAAATTAGCGCAAATACAATCCAGGTATTTATTTTCAGATTTAAACGTGTTTTTTGATGCAGGTTTATCTTGGACAGAAAGTTCAAAAGTTGTTTTTAAAAGTCAGCCAACTTACCAAAACATACCTTTGGTTGATAATCAAGGAAATCCTGTTTTAGATCAAAGTGGCAAACAAAGAACAACTCTTGTTACCAATGAACGAGTACCAGCAATGAGTGTAGGTGTTTCTTTAAGGATTAATGTATTTGGCTATTTTGTAATAGAGCCATACTACGCTTACCCTTTTCAGCGTAGAGACCTTGGTGGTAAAGGAGTATTCGGCTTAAACTTCGCACCTGGATGGTAAGATAATATTAGTTTAAATAAAAAAACCACGACTAAATCGTGGTTTTTTTATGCGCAAAATTTATAACTATGATAGAATACTCAATGGCAAAGTAACCTGGGTATTAATTTTTTGGTGAGAAAGGATATTTTCAAAATCTAAACCGATTGTTAAATCTACCCAATCAGGATTACAAGACCGAACAATTCTTTCTTTCTGCATCCTTGTAAAACGGCTAACTAATTTAAAGCGACTTAAAGCTTGTGCTTCTGTTCTAAACTCTTCAAAATAAACCAAGCGAGTTAATTGCTGACCACTATCAAAAAAAAGATTTGGCATCTGTTTATAAAAGTCTAACGTTTTAATAAGGTCTGCGCTCATTCCTACGTGTAAACTTGTACGGTTTCTGTCGGTTACGATGTAAACAAATTTTTTCATGACTTTGTGGCTTAATGGGTTAAAAACTAAATTATTTAGATTAATGTTTGCGCTTTCAATAAATATTACTAACTTTATTGGCACAATAATACTAACAATTTTAGTAAAAACAAATTTATTTTAAAATTATTTTTATGTCAAACATTTCATCCAACCTTAAGTACTTAAGAAAGAAAAAAGGTCACACACAGCAACAATTTGCTGATGCTATGGAAATTAAGCGTTCATTGATTGGTGCCTACGAGGAAGATAGAGCAGAGCCAAAATATGATTTACTAAAAAAAATAGCAGAATATTTTGACTTAACCATTGATGAATTTATCAATGAAAACATAAATGATAATTGGAAGCCAAAACCAAAGAGTCAAGGTTCTAACCTAAGAGTGTTAAGTATTTCGGTTGATCAAAATGATAATGAAAATATAGAGCTTGTACCTATTAAGGCTAGCGCAGGATACTTGAATGGTTTTTCAGACCCTCAATACGTTAAGGATTTACCAAAATTTCAATTACCACTTCCTGCTTTAAAACAAGGTACGTTTAGGGCATTTGAAATTATGGGTGATTCGATGTTGCCTATCCAACCAGGAAGCGTAATTATTGGAGAATATATGGATAATTGGAATGATGTTAAAACTGGAGAGACTTATGTAATCATCAGCAAAAATGAAGGTGTTGTATATAAAAGAGCAGGCAATCGTTTTAAGGAGAATAAAGAATTGAAATTGATATCAGACAATAAAGTATATGATCCATACTCTGTTGATGCTGATGATATTTTGGAGATTTGGAGAGCGAAAGCATATATCTCTACAAC
>SEDG01000965.1 GCA_004295885.1 Pedobacter sp.
AAAAATTTAACAATTAGTCTTAGAAGATAAAGTATCAGTAAGCCATATAAAATATCTCCTAGTGCAAAAGGAAATAACGACGATATCCATCTTAAAACAGAAGAGGTAATTGGATAAAATCCTTTAACATAAACACTTAAAACTAATTCAGGAAATAAGCCAAATAGAAAAACAAGTAAAGCAATGCCTAATATGATGGCAGACTTAATGATTAACTTTTTAGAGGTTATAACTTGCATAAACTAGCGAGTAAAACTCAATCTCTTACCAAGCTCGCTCGTTACAAATTTTCCATTTTGATAAGCTAAATTTCCTGACACAAAAGTATGAGTAATGCTAGCTTGAAAAGTTTCTCCATCAAATGGCGACCAGCCACATTTGTAAAAAATATTTACTGGAGTTACTTTAAAAGGGTCATTTAAGTTTACCAAAACCAAGTCTGCCCAATAACCTTCTCTAATAAATCCACGTTTTTCAATATCAAAACAGATAGCTAAGTTATGAGCAGTTTTCTCAACAATTTTTTCTAAAGAAATTTTGCCTTGTAAATGCATTTCCAACAAAGCTGGTAAAGCGTGTTGCACTAATGGTCCCCCAGAAGGAGCTTGCGAATAAGATTGTTGCTTTTCTGCTAAAGTATGTGGTGCGTGGTCAGTAGCAATTACATCTATATTGTCTGCTAAAACACCAGCTAAAATTCCAGCTTGGTCCCGTAGAGATATGTAAAATGTGTAATCTAGTTTGATAACGTTTGGCTAACTCAACTGCTAAGGAAGATGATTTATAACAAGCCTCTGCACTACGAATTAAAGGATGCATTTCTATAGTTAAATCCTCACCATATTTTGCTTTAAAAACTGCCAAGTTCTCACGAATAGTAGCTTCATCTTCACAATGTGTAGCTACTAATATGGGCGCTTTGCTAAAAATGTTCTCTAAGGTTTTTTCATTATCTACCAACATATTACCAGTTGATGAACCCATGAAAACCTTAATGCCACAAACGTTTTTAGGGTCAGTTTTTAAAACTTCGTC
>SEDG01000027.1 GCA_004295885.1 Pedobacter sp.
AGAGCGTGCAACTTTAGAATTTATGGTTGCTGGTTCGGCTAACGACATAGGTATGGTTGAAGGTGAGTGTGATGAAATTCAAGAAGATGAAATGGTTGAGGCTTTAAAATTTGCACATGCTGCAATTAAAGTTCAATGTGCTATACAAGTTGAATTAACAGAAGCTACTGGCAAAACTGTAAAACGTGAATACAACCACGAAGACCATGATGCTGATTTAAAAGCTAAGGTTTATGCTGATACTTACGATAAAGTTTATGCTGTAGCAAAATCTGGTTCTAACAAAGATGAGCGTAAAGTTGGCTTTACTGCAATTATTAATGAGTTTTTTGAGGCAATGCCAGAAGATACTGCAGATTTAACTAAAGCAATGGCTAAACATTATTACCATGATGTGCAATACGATGCCATTAGAAATCTATTGTTAGATGAAGGTATTCGTTTAGATGGTCGTAAAACAACTGAAATTCGCCCAATTTGGAGTGAAGTAGGTTATTTACCAGCAGCTCACGGTTCGGCAGTGTTTACACGTGGCGAAACTCAATCTTTAACATCGGTTACTTTAGGTAGTAAAGACGATGAGCAAATGATTGATGGTGCTTTCTTTAATGGTTACAACAAATTCTTATTACACTATAATTTCCCTGGTTTCTCAACTGGAGAGGTTAGACCTAATAGAGGTGCTGGACGTAGAGAAATTGGTCACGGTGCTTTAGCTCAACGTTCGTTGAAAAAAGTATTACCAGAAGGAGCAGAGAATCCATACACAATCCGTATCGTTTCTGATATTTTAGAATCTAATGGTTCATCATCAATGGCAACTGTTTGTGCTGGTACTTTAGCATTAATGGATGCTGGTATTAAAATCAAATCTCCAGTTTCTGGTATTGCAATGGGTTTAATTACTGATGAGAAAACTGGTAAATATGCTATCCTTTCAGATATTTTAGGTGATGAAGATCACTTAGGAGACATGGACTTTAAAGTAACAGGTACTAAAAATGGTATTGTTGCTTGTCAAATGGACTTGAAAATTAACGGTTTATCTTATGATGTATTAACTAAAGCATTATTACAAGCTAAAGAAGGTCGTTTACATATTTTAGGTGAAATGGCTAAAACCATTGCTGCACCTAATGAAGATTTAAAACCACACGCTCCACGTATCGTTTCTTTAAGTATTGATAAAGAATTTATTGGTGCGGTAATAGGCCCAGGCGGTAAAATCATTCAAGAAATGCAACGTGAAACTGGTGCATCTATCTCTATTGAAGAGGTTGGTAACAAAGGTATAGTTGAAATTTTTGCTGATAACAAAGCTGCAATTGATGCTGCTGTTGCACGTATCAATGCAATTGCTGCTAAACCAGAAATTGGTGCTACTTACCAAGGTAAAGTAAAATCTATCATGCCATTCGGTGCATTCGTAGAAATTATGCCAGGTAAAGATGGTTTATTACACATCTCTGAAATTTCATGGGAGCGTTTAGAAACTATGGATGGCGTTTTAAAAGAAGGCGATAAAATAGAAGTTAAATTGCTAGATGTAGATAAACAAGGTAAAATGAAACTTTCTCGTAAAGTTTTGTTGCCAAGACCTGAAAAACCTGCAGCTCCACAAGCATAATTAAAAGTCCGAAAGTCCGTATGTCGGAAAGTCGGGAGATATATGAACCCTTTCAGTGTTTACTGGAAGGGTTTTTTGTTTTTAAGATTTGTTATTCAGAGCATAGCGACGAATCTCGTTTTACTGTTATCATTTTTTGAAAAGCAATTTTAGCGTTTTATAGCAATGTTAGCCTGGCTTTTCGCTATATCTTTTTAAACTGTTCGCTGCGCTAAAAAACAATTTAAAAAGGATGCCGCTGCAATCCAGTTTATGAAGATAAGGCAATGCCAAAATTTTAAGCCTGTCATTACAAAGTTCCCTTCTTCTTTTGTAACTTGCATTTCTAAGAAGTCAGTGCCTCGCAATGACGAAATTACAAACCGAATAAAAATGAAACACATCATAGCTCCATCTATACTTTCTGCTGATTTTGCTAATCTGCAACGCGATATCGAAATGATAAATAATAGCGAAGCTGATTGGTTCCATGTTGATGTAATGGATGGTGTATTTGTACCTAATATCTCCTTCGGTTTCCCTGTTCTAAAAGCAGTTAAAAAGTACGCTAAAAAGCCTTTAGATGTACATTTAATGATTGTAAATCCTGAAAAATACATCCAAGAATTTGCAAATGAAGGTGCGGCTATCATTACTGTTCATTACGAGGCTTGTTCGCATTTACACAGAGTAATACAAATGATTAAAGCTGTTGGCTGTAAGGCTAGTGTAGCGCTTAATCCACATACGCCTGTTGGTTTGCTAAAAGATGTTTTAACAGATTTAGACATGGTTTTAATTATGTCTGTAAATCCAGGGTTCGGTGGACAGCAATTTATTCCTCAATCCCTGAATAAAATAGCAGAACTCAGAAAAATGGCCAATGAAATCAATCCCGATTTAATTATCGAGGTGGATGGAGGTGTAAGCATTTCAAATACCGCTAGTTTAATAAAAGCTGGTGCAAATGCTTTTGTTGCAGGTAATGCCATTTTTGCGGCAAGCAATCAAACCCAAATGATTGCAGACATGAAAAATATCGATGTAAGCTTACAAGAAATTTAATTAATCTTAAATGCTAAGGGCTTATCTGTTAATCTTGACTTTACTTTTGAGCTTTACTTTTGTAAATGCTCAACCTTTGGTTAGGGTAACGGGTAAAATTCAAGATGTAAAATTTAATCCGCTGCAACAAGTTACGGTTGCTGTTTTAGGTCAGCAAGAAAGTACGCTAACTGCAGAGGATGGCAGTTATACCATCTATTCTAAAACCACCTCATTTACACTAAAGTATAGCTTGTTGGGTTATAAACCTATCAACATAAAAATCAACGAAAAGGTTGCTGGGCGTATTGTTAGAGATGCCATTTTGGTGCCCAATATAAATGAATTAGAGCAAGTTACCGTAACAAATAGGCAAAATCAATTAAGTAATACAAGTACCATTAATATAGCCGATTTGTCTTCTTTGCCCTCCGTCTCCGGTAATTTTGAAGCTATATTGAAAACGCTTCCAGGCGTATCCACTAATAACGAATTAAGTTCACAATATAGCGTTAGAGGCGGTAATTTCGATGAAAATTTAATCTATGTTAATGATATAGAGATTAGTAGACCCATTTTAATAAGAAATGGTCAGCAAGAAGGTTTAAGTTTTATAAATGGGGATTTAGTAACTCGGGCAAAGTTTTCTGCAGGTGGTTTTGAAGCTCGATACGGTGATAAATTGTCATCAGTTTTAGATGTTAAATATGACAAACCTGATAGTAGCCAATTGGTGTTAACTACAGGTTTGTTAGGTACTTCACTAAGTTCTAAATATGTGGCAAATAAGAGCTTTCTTTTGTTGGGCTTAAGGTATAAAAACAATAGCAGTGTTTTAAATAAGCAAGACAACAAGGGTAGTTATAATCCGAATTTCGGCGATGCTCAATTGCTTTACCAGTACAATTTTTCTGATAAATTTACCTTAAGCGGATTGGCAAATTTTAACCTTGGCCAATTTAAGTTAGTGCCAGAAGATAGAGAAACGCAGTTTGGAACATTAGATACCCAACTTAGGTTAAATATTGCTTACAATGGACAAGAGATTGATAGTTACAGAACGGCGGGTGGAGCGATAACCGCTATTTTCAGCCCAAAACCCAACGTGGTTGTAAAATGGATAAATAGTTATTTCAACACAAAAGAGAGGGAAAGATTTGACATCGAGGGAAGGTATATTTTTGATGAATTAGAAACAGGTTTTGCATCAGGCGGTTTTTCTACTGTTCGAATAAATAGAGGAATTGGAACATACTTAAATTATGCTAGAAATAGCTTAAGTTCTCAAACGTTTAGTTCAGAAATTAAGGCAGACCAAAGTTTCGAAAATCATACTTTTTCTTGGGGTGTGAGGTTTGAACAAAATAAATTTAAAGACGCACTAAATGAATACCATTTAACAGATTCTGCTGGTTATATTTTACCATATGATTCGAAGAAATTTTTCTTAGAACAATCAATAAAAATATCCAACAATGTTGATATAGATAATTACACCGCATACGTTCAAGACAGTTATAACATAGCTAAAAATACAGATTTGCAATTAGGAGTGAGGGCAAGCTACAATTCGTTATCAGAGCAAATTTTAATAAGCCCGAGGTTACTATTGGCTTATCGGCCAACCAGTAACAATAAGATTTTACGTTTTTCTGCCGGGGTTTACCAACAGCCGCCAACCTATAGAAGTATCAGGGCCTATGATGGAATCTTAAATTTAAACCAGCAAGCGCAACGTTCTTACAATACATCCGCTGGTTTCGACTATGCTTTTGACGGATTAGGAACGCGATTAAAATTTAGTTCGGAAATTTATTTCAAATACATAGATAGACTAATTCCTTATGTTGTAGATAACGTTAGAATCAAATATTTATCATCTGAAACGGCAAAAGGAAGAACATTGGGTGCTGATTTTAGCATAGGGGGTGAGTTTGTAAAAGATTTGGTTTCTTATTTCAGGTTATCGTTTATGAAAGCAGAACAAGATATTTTAGGCGATTCTTATTACAGCGGTCAAAATCTAATTTTTCCAGGTTATTTAAAAAGACCTACAGACCAAAGGGTTAATTTTTCTGTCTTTTTTCAAGATAGATTGCTGAAAAGCCCGACTTATAAAGTGCATCTAAATATGCTTTATGGTTCTCGTTTGCCGTTAGGTTCTCCTCAAAGCGACCATTACACCGATAATTTTCAAATACCAGCTTACAAGAGAGTTGACATTGGTTTTTCTAAAGATTTTTTAGATGATTATGCATTAAGAAAACCGAAATTATTAGATAAATATTTTAGTTCGTTCATCGCTTATTTTGAAGTCTTTAATTTGCTCAACATCAATAACACAGTATCTTATTTGTGGTTAAAAGATGTAGACAATGTTCAATATGCTGTACCTAATTATTTAACAGGTCGACAGTTCAATTTTAAATTAATTTTAAAGTTCAAAAACCATCAATAAGTCCTACTAATTTACTAGATTTACCATCATAAACCGAGCTTGCGAGCTCTTTAATGCCTTAAAAGACAAATTGAACAACTATTAATAAAACTTAATATATAATGAGACATAATTTTGGTGCAGGCCCTTGTATCTTACCACAAGAGGTATTTAAACAAGCTTCTAGAGCTGTTTTAGATTTTAAAGACGGTTTATCAATTTTAGAAATTTCGCATCGCAGTCCTGAATTTGAGGAAGTGATGGCAGAAGCTAATAAATTGGTAAAAGAACTTTTAAATGTGCCATCTGGATACTCCGTTTTATTTTTACAAGGTGGCGCAAGTTTGCAATTTGCAATGGTACCAATGAACTTACTACCAGAAGGAAAAACAGCCGCTTATTTAGAAACTGGAGTTTGGGCGAATAAAGCAATTAAAGAAGTCAAAAATTTTGGAAAGGCAAACATAGTGGCAACTTCTAAAGAGGCTAACTTTACCTTCATCCCTAAAGATTACGAAATTCCTGCAGATAGTGTTTATTTTCACTACACCTCAAATAACACCATTTACGGAACAGAATTGTTCAATCTACCAGAGACTAACGTTCCTATAGTTTGCGATATGTCATCGGATATCATGAGCCGTGTAATTGATGTTTCTAAATACGATATAATCTATGCTGGAGCTCAAAAAAACATCGGCCCTGCCGGATTAACAATTGTAATTGTTAAAGACGAAATTTTAGGCAAAAGTGGAAGAGCAATTCCATCTATGCTTGACTATGCATCTTACAAGGACAATGATTCAATGTACAACACACCGCCTGTATTTTCAATTTATGTAGCTATGCTAAACCTAAATTGGTTAAAATCTAAAGGTGGTATTGCCGAAATTGAAAAAGAGAATAAAGCAAAAGCTGATGCTTTGTACAAAGAGATTGATAGAAATCCATTATTTAAGGGAACTTGTGCTGTTGAAGACCGTTCTAGAATGAATATATGTTTTGTAATGGAAAATCCTGAGCTAGAAAAATCATTCTCAAAATTTGCCGATGATAATGGTTTCGAAGGATTGAAAGGACACAGAAGCGTTGGTGGATTTAGAGCATCAATGTATAACGCACTACCAATCACTAGCGTTCATGCTTTGATTGATTTAATGCAAACTTTCGAAGAAAATTATAACAAAACTAATAAGTAGTTTAATTAAGTTTTGGATGGTATTACTCAAAACGATGCCATGTCAAATGAAACACAAAATAAGATATGATTAAGATACTTGCCAACGATGGCATAGACCCAATAGGAAAACAATTATTAGAAGATGCAGGTTTTCAGGTTGATACACAAACAATTCCTCAAGACCAATTAGCCGAAGCATTATTAAATTATGATGCCATTACTGTTCGTAGTGCTACTAAAGTAAGAGCAGCATTAATTGATGCCTGTCCAAATATCAAATTAATTGGTAGAGGCGGCGTTGGAATGGATAACATCGATGTAGATTATGCTCGCAGCAAGGGTGTAAACGTAGTAAACACACCAGCGGCTTCATCCTTATCGGTAGCTGAATTGGTTTTCTCTCATTTATTTACAGGTGTACGTTTCTTGCAAGATGCAAACCGTAAGATGCCAGTAGAAGGGGCAACCAAATTTAACGATTTGAAAAACACCCAAAAATCTCTTTAACACCACATATTGGTGCTTCAACTAACGAAGCTCAAGAAAGAATTGGAACTGAATTGGCTAATTTAATTATTGACCATTTTAAGAAATAATCAAAGCCGTCATTTCGACGATAGGAGAAATCTAATAATTGAATGAATTAAAAAGATATCTCGTCGCTTTGCTCAGTCGATATGACGTTATCCATAAAAGGGTTTCTAAGTTAGAAACCCTTTTCTATTTCATCGAGTTTGTCAAAGCCCAATACCTAAAACCCAAAATTGCTTTTTGGAGACTGGTTAATTTCATGGGGTCTTTCTTATAATAACTAGGCAATAGCACTTTATTCAGTTTTACCAAAAGCTTAAATGCTTGTTTTTTCATATCGCTTTAGCAATTTAATCTTTTGATATAAAACATAAGTTAATGCAATACAGCCAATTAAAAAGATAAACATAAAAATATGTGCAATTCTACTTGCGCTTTCTGCTTTAGCTAAATTATCATTTAACGTCCGACTTTGGTCTTGTAAACCTTTAATGGTTTTTCTGTAGTTTAAAATACTTTCCGACGTTGTATTTACTGTAGTAATAACTTGCTCAACCTGTAAATCTTTATAATCTAACAGAACTTTTAGTTCTTTAAAAATATCATTGTCATTTAATGCTATTTGTCTCAATATCTCATTAGAGTTTTTAATATCTCTTTTGGTTTGGAAACCGAAAATACCTGTTCTGGCGTTTAGGCTAGCATCATATTGCCCGAACTTTGCGCTTCTTTGAGCCAATAAGGCATTTACTTTAGCACGCTGAATTTCGTATGCGGAAGTATCTTGAGCACTCATCTTTAGAGCTGATAGTGCGATTAACACTAATAAGAATAGTTTTTTAATCATAATAATGTTTTATTGTTCAATTAAACTCCAAGCTTCCGCTTTGCTAGCAAAATTAGGCTTAACCTTTGCCCACGTTTCTTTAAACAAGCTAGAGTTTCTATAATTTTCTAAATCAGCCGCACTTTCCCATTTGCTGATAGTGAAAAATATGGTTTCGTCGGTTTCGTATTGCAATAGTTTAACAACATTGCATCCCTCGAAATTTGATATGAGTAACTTAATATTGCTGAACAAGATTTTAAATTCATCAACATAAGTAGGAGTGAAGTGCATTTTTACAATACGAACTAACATACAATTATTTTTTGAAATTTGTCATCCAGAATGCAGTGAAGGATCTCTTTAGTTTATTGGGAGATGCCATGCTTCGCTCTGCATGACAAAACACTATTGCTTTGGTCTTTAAACTTTAGTCTTTCAGCTCTCCTAAGGATGAAACTCAACCCTCACAATATCACTTAAATGCAGACCCAACAAACCACTTGCTTTACCTTTGTTAATCGCAATCTCTAGGTGATTACTAATGCCAAACAAGCAAAGTTTTTCTCCCTCTGGGACTTCGTTATAATGCCAACTTAATTGAGTAATGGTTTCGCTTTTTCTGAAGTATAAAGTGAAGTCTCTATTGCGTTGTATTTTGGTAAAAAGATCTTTAGTAATATTGGTAATTACGTTGCAAAAAGTATCAATATAAATTACACTTCCGATATTTAACTCCACTAATTCGTCTGGAGCTTCATCCAATAATAAAGAAAATATGCCATTATCGGCACCAACAAAATAGTGGTCTTTGTAACGCAGAGAGATGTATTTTGTGTTCTCACTAAAAACCGAATCAATGCCAATTAAGTGAACTGTATTTTTAGGGAAGTATGGATAAGCATTCTTTAAAACGAAGGCGGCATAAGAAATATTAAATGATGGAACTTCATGGGTAATGTCAACAATATTGGCTGTAGGCAAGATATTCAGGATACTACCTTTTAAAGCAGCCTGATAAAAATCCTTGGAACCTAAATCTGTTGTTAAAGTTATTATCGCCATTAAAAATTCAATATTTATTCTTATTCTTGTGTATAGGCAAATCGCCTACAAATATTCAATTTTTAAATCAAAATATACACTCTAAATAAAAATACAATATTTTGAACGAACTAAAGCTAACATTAGAAACAACAGACCAAGTACAATTTTGGGGTGCCAACAATGAGCATTATGAGTTAATCAAATCTGCTTTCCCAAAATTAAAAATTGTAGCAAGAGGAAATGACGTAAAAGCGTTGGGCGATGAAGCTGAGCTTAAGGCTTTTGAGCAAAAGTTCGAACAACTGGTTGCCCATCTCGAAAAGTACAGAACACTTTCGCATAACGATGTAGAAGCCATCTTAGGTGCTAAAAAAACGACAGCTAAAACTGATGATGCTCCTGCAGCAGCCATCAATACTGGCGAAGTTATCGTTTTTGGAAATCACGGCTTAATGATTAAAGCTCGCACGGCTAATCAGCGTAAAATGGTTGATAGTATTGGTAAAAACGATGTGCTCTTTGCCATCGGCCCTGCCGGAACTGGTAAAACCTATACAGCCGTAGCTTTGGCAGTAAGGGCTCTAAAGAATAAGGAAATCAAAAGAATCATTTTAACTAGGCCAGCTGTGGAAGCGGGTGAAAGCCTTGGGTTTTTGCCAGGCGACTTAAAAGAAAAAGTTGATCCATACTTACGTCCGCTTTATGATGCTTTGGATGACATGATTCCGCCAGAAAAACTAAAATTATATTTAGAAAATAGAACTATTGAAGTTGCTCCATTGGCGTTTATGCGTGGTAGAACCTTAGATAACTGTTTCGTGATTTTAGATGAGGCTCAAAACTCAACTGACTTGCAATTGAAAATGTTCTTGACTCGTATGGGGCCAACTGCTAAATTTATTGTAACTGGCGATGTAACTCAAATAGATTTACCTAAAAAAGCACAGTCTGGCTTGCATAATGCTCTTCGTATTCTCGAAGAAATTAAAGGAATTGATATCATCTACTTAAATGGAGATGATGTGGTACGACATAAACTGGTTAAAGCAATATTAAAAGCTTACGGAGATATTCAGTAAATTGATCAAGTTTTTACTAAAATGACAGAATACAAATACAAAAAGATATTTGAAGATTATTTAGTAAATAAGTCCGATGTCAATAGTTTCATCGAAAGTTTCAGTTCTCAATGGAAAATTGACAGAGATAATAATCAAGCAAATGATGACCGCTTTAAAAGAATTATCGATAGAATATTTACATCATGTGATTGTTACTCGCAGAATCCTGTGGAGAAATTCGAAATCACTGAAAAGCAATTGAAAGAAGAAATAGCGTTATTGGCCCATATTTGGTACGGGTGATGCACTTTTATGCAAAAATAATTTAGTGTCCGAAGATGTGAGAGAGTATATCCATCTTCGGACTTTTTATTCTTAGTGACTTCCTATCTTTCATTTCTTTCGGACTTTTTTTCTATTTTTATACCCGATGAAAGCAATCAAAGAAACCCACTTTAATTTCCCGCAACAAACCAATTTTTACAAAGGCAAAGTGCGTGATGTGTATACAATAGACGACCAATTGATGGCAATGGTTGTAACAGACAGGATATCAGCATTTGATGTTGTTCTGCCAGAAGCTATCCCATTTAAAGGACAGGTTTTAAATCAGATTGCTGCTAAATTTTTAGCCGCCACTAAAGACATCGTTCCAAACTGGGTTTTGTCTACGCCCGATGAAATGGTTACCATTGGCAGAATATGTGAGCCTTACAAGGTTGAAATGGTAATTAGGGGATACTTAGCTGGTCATGCTTGGCGTGAATATAGCGCTGGTAGAAGAAGCGTTTGCGGGGTTGAATTGCCAGAAGGACTAAGGGAAAACGATAAGTTACCTACACCAATTATCACTCCAACCACAAAGGCTGCTGTTGGTCATGATGAAGATATTTCTAAACAGGATATTCTAGCGAAAGGAATTGTCTCTTTAGTTGATTATGAAAATCTAGAAAATTACACTCAAGCTTTATACAAAAGAGGTACAGAAATGGCCGCAGAGCGAGGCTTGATTTTGGTTGATACCAAATATGAGTTCGGCAAAGTTGGCGATACCATTTATCTAATTGACGAAATTCATACACCAGACTCATCTCGTTATTTTTATGCAGATGGTTATGAAGAAAGACAAAAGAATAATGAGCCTCAAAAACAGTTGTCAAAGGAGTTTGTGCGTAAATGGTTAATTGAAAATAATTTTCAAGGTAAAGACGGACAAGTTATTCCAGAAATGACACCAGAGATTGTGAATTCAATTTCAGAACGTTACATAGAATTATACGAGCAGATTGTTGGCGAAAAGTTTATTAAAAACCCATCATCAAGCATTGTAAATAGAATAGAACAAAATGTTATAAATGAGATTAAGGATTTATTATCAAATTAATAATCGTTACTTTCGTTAAATAAAATACCATACCATGAAATTCTCTACAGATAAACACGAAAAATATGTTGTTCTAAAATTGGACGAACCAAGGTTCACCAATGACAACACGCCTGCATTAAAATCAGAATTTATTTTGTTAAATACTGAAGGCTATCGTAATATAGTTTTAGACTTATCTGTTGTAGAAGAATGTAATGATTCACAGGATTTAAGCTGTCTTTTAGTAGGAGATAGGCTTTGTAAAAGTGCTGGAGGTGTTTTTGTTGTTATAGGGGTTAACAATTCTATTGCAAAAATTGTTAAAATGTCAAACCTACATAATTCAGTTACGTTTGTAAATAAATTAGATGAAGCCACAGATTTAATCTTTATGGAAGAAATAGAGAAAGAATTACGTGGAGGTGTAGATAAAGGATAATTTCTAATGAAATTTGAGGTAACCATTTTGGGTAGCAGCTCCGCTACTCCGGTTCACAATAGAAATCCAACAGCTCAATTATTAAATTGTAATGAAAAGTTTTATTTAATTGATTGTGCCGAAGGAACTCAGCAGCAATTAATTAAGTTTAATCTTAAAGCGTCTAAAATAGACTATATTTTTATTAGTCACTTGCATGGCGATCATTACTTTGGCTTAATTGGTTTGCTTTCTAGTATGCACTTAAATGGTCGCATAAAGCCACTTTATATTTACGGGCCATCTGCTTTACAAGAAATTTTAGAACTTCAGTTTAAACATTCAGATACGCATTTGAAATATGAGTTGGTTTATTTCCACACTGATACTACTCAAAGTGCCGTTATTTTTGAGAATGGCGATGTCACAGTAGAAACAATTATTTTAAACCATCGAATTCCTTGTACTGGATTTAAGTTTACTGAGAAAAAGCGTTTACGAAAACTGTTAATTGATAAACTGGAACAGGATAATGTGCCTGTTGAGCTATATCCATTATTAAAAAGGGGAGTAGATTTAGATTTGCCAAATGGAGATGTAATTAAGAATTTGGATTATACTACGGACTCTGCAGAACCAAAATCTTATGCTTATTGTTCTGACACCTTATTTGATGAACGGTATTTCGAAACCATTAAAGGTTGTGATACTTTATATCACGAAGCCACTTTTTTACACGAAATGTTGGAGAGAGCAAAGGAAACACATCATACCACTGCTTTGCAAGCCGCAGAAATCGCTAAAATAGTCGGCGCCAAAAAGTTACTGATTGGTCACTTCTCATCTAGATATAAGACATTAAGTGAGTTGCTTGAGGAAGCAAAAACAGTATTTCCCAAAACAGAATTAGCTATTGAAGGTTTAACTTTTGAGATATAATTTAACGAACAATCGTTCTAAAAGTTAAATTAATCCTAGGTTTAGTGATCAACTTTGTTGGCGGTAAACGATGTAGCCAATTGGTTTGCGTTTCGTCTTTCATCACCAGTAAACTTCCGTTTGCTAAGATTAAGGAAACTGTTTGTTTATTCTCTTTATGTTTGAATGCAAATTTCCGCTCTGCGCCAAAACTCATAGAACCAATTGCCCCATTTTTCTTTAAGTCCTTTTCTCCATCACTGTGCCATGCCATTCCTTCGTTACCATCGTGATATAAATTTAAGAGGCAAGAATTATAAGTTTCACCAGATTTTTCCTCTGCGATTAGTTTTAGTGCTAACAATTCTTTAGTCCAAATTAAAGCCTGTTTAGTTACATTAGAGTAAGTATATTCAAAAGCTGAGTCGCCATACCAAGCTACTTTTCTTTTAGTAAGGATATGTTTTCCAAAAATTACCGCCTCATCATTTTTCCAGTCAATGGTAGTTAACAAACAATTGTAATAATAATTCGCTTGTTCATTTGACATGATCTTCCCGTAATAATTTACCGTTCCACCTTGTGGCAAAAGATTAGCTTCTTGAGAAGATAGAGAATTGAATAAATCCATTTTATAGGTAACTTTGTCAAACTTTTTTAAGGCTTGTTATAAGTTTGACAAAGTTTAAAATTTTTGATTAAAGATACCATCTATATTTTAAGATAAAGCATCATGAAATATAATACCCAACGTATAACGTTCACCACTATGCAATTCACTAACTCCGTGTTTCATAGTTGCCCTGTAATATCCTTTTGAACCTTTAACGGGCCTAAAATTTGTCGTAAAGATTAAAATATCGCCCTTTTTTGGTTTCAATACAATTGCCTTAGATTGTGCCCTTATATTTTGCTGGGTCAACACAAATTCTCCTCCAGTATAATCAACATCAGTTTCGTTTAAAAATAAAACCATTTGTATGGGGAAGTAGATGTCGCCATATAAATCTTGATGAAGTGTATTAAAACCGGCTTTGCCATATTTTAAGATTAGTGGTGTCGCTTTTGTTTGTCCGCTATCATGACATAATTGTATAAAATCATTATAAACTATCGGATAACTAATAGGTATGTTTAATGCCCTCATCCAGTTATTTGCAATTGGAGCAAGTAGTGGATAAAAGTTATTTCTTAAGGTATTAATGATGTTAGGTAAGGGGTAATTGAAATATTTGTATTCGCCCAAGCCGAAACGATAACGCTCCATTACTACGGTTTTTCTGTATAAATTGGGTTGATTATAGTTTTTAATGAGCTCATCGCATTGCTCATCGGTTAAGATCTTATTAATGACTGCATAACCATTTTGATTCATCGCTTCTGCTAAAGCATCATTGTCAATGCTTTTTACGTCAAATAAGGCTTCCATAACTATGACAGTGCTAAATTAGTTTGTGCGGCTTCCCAACCTAACATGGCGGTTTTGCGAATACTTCCCCAGTGGTACTGACCAAAATTACCTGATGATTGAATTACACGATGACAAGGAATTAAAAATGCAATGGGATTGCTGCCAATTGCCGAACCAACTGCTCTTGATGCATTTGCATTTCCAATGCTCTGCGCAATTGTGCCATATGTGGTGAAGTTGCCTTTAGGTATTTTTAATAACGTTTCCCAGACTTTTAATTGAAAAGGTGTGCCTTTTAAATGGAGTTTCACTCTTTTTGTTTCGCTCCAGTTGCTACTGAAAATCTGTAAGGCGTCTTCTTGATTTTTATCAGTTAGTTTATTGAAACTTGCTTTTGGGAATTGTTGGTGAAGCTCTTCAAATGCTAAAAGCTCATCATCAGCAAATGCCATGTAACAAACGCCCTTAGTTGTGCCTGCTATTAATAAATTGCCAAAAGGAGTATGATGGAAATTGTAATTGATGACTAGGTTTTCGCCACCATTTTTATATTCTCCAGGTGTCATGCCCTCTATGTTTACGAACAAGTCATGTAGTCTTCCTGTTCCAGATAAACCTGTTTCAAAAGCCACATCAAAGAGAGTTGCCTGCTCATTTTTGAGCATATCCTTTGCATAAGACAAGCTTAAGTATTGTAAGAATTTTTTCGGACTAACGCCTGCCCATTCTGTAAATAATCTTTGAAAATGAAACGGACTTAAATTTACCTTTTCGGCTATTAGATCTAAATCTGGTTGGGCCTTGAAGTTCTCTTGCAAGAAGCTAATAGCTTCGGCAATGCGATGGTAATTTATCTGCTCTTGTGTGTTCATGTGCTTTGTTTTGATACATACAAAAGTAGGGGATGCCCAAACGGTGTAAAACCCGATACTTGCTATTCTACTTATTTACAAGTCCAAAAAACTTGTCGCTTTATCATCTACAAACCAATCTAAATTACCATCAACAGGTTTAATCAACTGTGCCGGATAGATAAAATAGTCTTTTTGCTCATCGCCAATTACATGTTTTAAGGCGTTTGCTTTGTTATCTCCAAACGTGATAAAGGCAATATTTTTTGCTTTATTGATCAACGGTGCAGTTAAACTGATGCGAAAAGTGTCTAGTTTTTCAACCCACACAGATTCTACAGTAGGATGAATGCTTTTTACCAATTCAGTTTCTGGAAAAATAGAGGCTGTATGTGCGTCATCGCCCATTCCTAAAAGAATAAGGTCAAATGCAATTTCTTCGCCACCAAAATGTTTGTCTAGCGCAGCTTTATAAGCTTTCGCAGCATCTGCTGCAGGTAAAGTTGTATCGAAATAAAAAATATGATCTTCTGGAGTTTTTAGGTTGTTGAACAAAGTTTCCTTCGCCATTAATCCATTGTAATCTTTATGGTCTGGCAAAACATATCTTTCATCACCAAAAAAGAAATAAACCTTTTCCCAGTCTATTTGGTCTTTAAACGTAGTCGATATCTCTTTATAAAGCTCTTTGGGAGAATTTCCGCCTGTTAAAACAAAATCAAATCTGCCTTTTGTTGCTATAGATTCATTTGCAACTTCTATGACATATTTAATTAAGTTCTCGTTAAGCTCTGCTATTGATTTAAAGATGTGTAGGTTCATGTTTTATGTTTTAACCACAAAGACACAAAGTACACGAAGATTAATGATTTAATTCTTAGTGATTTTTGTGCCTTGGTGGTTGGTTTAAACTATTATTCTTTATCCTTTAATGGCAAGGTAAACCAGTGAAAGCCATCTCTAGCAATTAATGCTTCAGCATCTTCTGGTCCCCAGCTATCTGCTTGGTAATTGGGGAAGTTTAGCGATTTTTTACTTTCCCAAGTATTGATGATTGGCATAACTAATTCCCACGCTGCTTCTACTTGGTCGCCACGCATAAATAAAGTTTGGTCTCCATTCATTGCGTCTAAAAGCAGAGTCTCATAAGCCTCTGGTGTATCTGTATCATAAGTTCCTTTGTAATCGAAAACCATATCAACAGGGTTTAAAACCATTTTAACGCCTGGTCTTTTAGCCTGAACCTGTAAACGAATACTCATTTCTGGCTGAATGCTAATGATTAAGCGATTTTGTTGCCAAGTTTCAGTAGCTCTTGATGAAAAGATATGATGTGGAACATCTTTAAACTGAATGGTAATTATTGAAGAGGTTTGGTTCATCCTTTTTCCTGTACGTAAGTAAAAAGGAATGCCTTGCCAACGCCAGTTATCTATAAAAAATTTAACAGCAGCAAATGTTTCTGTATTTGAATGTGCATCAACACCTGTTTCGTGTCTGTAACCTGGCACTTCTTTTCCTTCTACCCAACCTTTACTGTATTGACCTCTAACCGCATTCGAGCTAATTTCTTCCGGTTTGAAAGGTCGCATTGCTTTTAATACTTCCACTTTTCTATCACGAATTTCATCAGCATTAAAAGAAATGGGGGCTTCCATTCCAACTAAACAAAGTAGTTGTAACAAGTGATTTTGAATCATGTCTCTCAATGCTCCAGCTCCTTCATAATAGCCACCACGGTCTCCAACTCCTAATTGCTCAGTTACAGAAATTTGTATGTGTTCGATGTAGTTTCTATTCCACAACGGCTCAAATAATGAATTCGCAAAGCGGAAAGCCATCATATTCTGAACCGTTTCCTTACCTAAATAATGGTCTATACGATAGATTTGCTTTTCAGTAAAGATTTTGCTTAGCAATAAGTTTAATTCCTTTGCACTTTCTAAATCATGACCAAATGGTTTCTCGATTACAATTCTGCTGTTATCTTCGTTTTCAGTTAACTTATACTTGCACAAACATTCTGCAATTAGTGGGAAGAAGTTTGGTGCAACTGCTAGATAGAATATAACCTGAGTGTCAGGTCCAAATTCAGCTTGGTATTTTTCAATTTCAGCTTTTAGGCCTTCGAATGTTTTAGGAACGGTAACATCCGTTGAGCAGTAATGGATGTTTTCCTCAAAGCTAGCCCAACCTTCTTTTTTAACCTTACCATTTCTCGAAAATTGATTTACATTTTCTAAAATGACAGCTTGATATTTTTCATCAGTAAATTCTGTCCTTCCAGTGCCAATTATTGAAAACTTTTCTGGCATATAACCTTCTGTAAATAAGTTGTATAAAGCAGGTGCAAGTTTTCTTTTGTTTAAATCTCCTGTGCCACCAAAAATTACAAATATGGTGGGGTTAAGTTTACTTTTTTTCTTCATTTCAGTGTTCATTATGAGTTCTTTTGATTCCAATCTGCGTGGAAAATACCCTCGCTATCAATTCTTTCAAAAGTATGTGCGCCAAAGAAATCTCTTTGCGCTTGTGTTAAGTTAGATGGCATCCTGCCTGTTTTTAGTGTATCAAAATAGGTTAGGGCAGAGGTAAGACAAGGAGCAGCAATACCTGCATTAATTGCAGATGATACCACGTTTCTTGTGCCTTTTAAGCTTTTCTTGATTTTTTCTTGCACACCAGCATCAGCAAATAAGTGCTCTAAATCAGGTTGATTTTTATAAGCTTGATATATATCTTCTAAAAATTCGGCCCTAATGATACAACCACCACGCCAGATTTTAGCAATTTCAGCTAAGTTTAATTCGTATTTATATTCTATGGATGCTTTCCACAATAAGTGCATTCCTTGTGCATAAGCATTTGCCATTGCAAAGTAAAACGCTTCTTCTAAATCATCAATAAAATCAGCATTAGCATTGATTTTTTCTGAAGTGCCATAGGCTTCTTCAAGCTGAACTCTTAGCTTTTTAAGTTTTGATAAATTTCTAGTAGAAACAGCAGCATCTATACTTGGAATTGGTGTCTCAACATCCATTGCCACTTGCGAAGTCCATTTACCCGTTCCTTTAGATTTTGCTTCATCTTTAATTTCATCAACCAATAAATTACCAGTTTTCACATCCTTAAACAAGAATACGTCTTTGGTAATTTCCATTAAAAATGATTTCAATCGACCATTGTTCCATTTTTCGAAAACTTGTTGGATTTGACCGTTATCGTAATCTAAACCATTTTTCATGATTTCGTAAGCCTCAGCCAATAACTGCATAATTGCATATTCGATACCATTATGTGTCATTTTAACAAAGTGACCAGATGCGCCTGGACCAATGTAAGTTACACAAGGGTCGCCATTTGCTTTTGCTGAAACAGCTTCTAACATATCTTTAACGACGGCATAAGCTTCTTTATCACCACCAGGCATCATACTCGGACCAAATCTAGCGCCTTCTTCACCGCCAGAAATTCCCATTCCGAAGAAATGAATTCCTTTATCTGCTAGTTCAATTGCTCTTCTGCTGGTATCTGTAAAGTGAGAATTTCCACTGTCAATGATGATATCGCCTTTGGCTAATAATGGTTGTAATTCTAAAATTACACTGTCAACAATGGCTCCAGCCGGTACTAACAAAATAATGGTACGTGGACTTTGTAAGCTATCTACAAAGTCTTGTATATCTGCAAATCCTTTTAGGTTATGTGCTTTGCCTTCTTCTTCGAATATTTCAAGCATTTTTTCACTCTTGTCATATCCAGTTACAGCAAAGCCATTATCGGCCATGTTTAATAGCAAGTTGCGCCCCATGGTTCCTAAACCAACCATTCCGAAAGCGAACTTTGCTTTGTTATCGTTACTCATTTTATGATTTATTTATACTTTCTAAAATTGTTTTACTTTCTTCAAAACCTTTATGTACAAAAGCCTTAAAGCCGAGCTGTGTAGCAATTGAAACGTGGATGGCCCTGTCATCAAAATACATGCAATTTTGAGCTTCTTCTTGCGCAATGCCCAGTGCAAGCTTAAAAATTGAAGGGTCTGGTTTTGAAAATCCTACTTCACATGATGAAATAAAAGCATCGAACACTTGATGAAGATTGAATTTTTTAATTCGGTAATCATTAAATTCTTTGCCCTCATTATTGATAGAAAAGATTTTAATTCCTGTTCTTTTTTTCCATTCTGCCAACCAAGGTAAAAAATCTGGAAGTTGGGTAGTTCTGGAGAACATAAATTCTTTAAAATCTTCCTTTGTGAACGAGCGTTCTGCGTTAAATACAACGCAATCGAGGTATTGGTCTAAAGTTAATTTTCCGTTTTCAAACAACGTAAAAGCAACTGAATGGTCTTTTTGGAATTGGATAGGTTCTAAGTCGAATTTTTCAATGGCCAGCATTCTCGATTTATGGTTCCAGCCATCGCTCAAAAGAACACCTCCAATATCTAAGAAGAGTAATTTAATGTTTGTCATTATTTCTTATTAGGATAAGTGGTATGGATATGATATTTCTCTTTGGCAAGCCACAATTTTGCTCCGCCTTTAATACCGTCCTTGTTAGAAACCAATTTGATATTTTTTTCTAGTTCAAAGTTGATTTCATTTGAGTTTCCACCGCCAATATACAGTTTATCGTAATTAAAAACAGTTTTATATATCTCAATAAGGTACTGTAAACGTTTGTTCCATTTCTTTTTACCAACTTTATGAAAACCTCTATCACCGATAAAATCATCATAATCTTCGGTTTCGCTGACTGGTAAATGAGACAACTCTAAGTGAGGTAGTAACTCGCCATCAAATAGTAATGAGGTGCCAAATCCAGTTCCTAAGGTAAATACGATTTCAAAACCTTTACCACTCACAATGCCTAAACCTTGTTGGTCGGCATCGTTAATTAAACGGACTGGTTTACCAAATAAGTTGGCTACCTGTTGTGCCAAGTTTACATTTAACCATTTATTTTCGGCAAGGTTAGGCGCAGTTTGCACAATGCCCAACTTTACATAGCCTGGAAAACCGATAGAAACCTTCTCAAACGTCTTAAACTCTGAACAAAGTTTTTTAATTGCTTTTAAAACTTCCTCTGGAGTTGAGTTTTTAGGCGTAGGTGTTTTTTTAAAATCCGTTAATAACTTGCCTTTGGGGCTTAACAAACAAGATTTTATATTGGTACCACCAATGTCTATTGATAAAATATCGCCTTGTGGAACCTTATTTTTTGCAGGCATAAGCTTTGATTTTTTGGATGAGTTTGTTTTACCAAAGAAACAAAAATACAATCAATAAGTTGTGCTAGCGGTAATAATTGTGTAATAACTTGCCATCTAATTATTAACAAAAGTTGATTGATGTTGATTAAAGTTTTTATAAATAGTTAAGCCACCATTTATGATGTGTCGATTTATATTTTTGAAACCAAACGCAAGGGCGATACAATATCGCTACAATGCCTAACCAAATTAGATATACGACTGGTAAATTGTACCCAAACGTTGCAGGGCGGAATAAAAACGGAATGTTTGGGTCTGCAATATCTTTAGTGCCATATCCACTTGCGTAGAAACAAATTACTACGATGATGTGGATCACATAAAAATGTAGCACATAGTAAAAGAACGGAACTTTCCCATAAACCATCATGATGTTGGCAAATCTATTTTTTACATTTTCTATGCCAGCTAATAACATTAAGGCAGGTACTAAAGTCATCCCCAAAAACTGCAGTGAAGGTGGATATTTACTCACGTTTAAAAAGTCAAAAAAGTTTTTCAAAACATCTCCATAATCTTTTCTTGGTTCTGGATTGCCGTACAGGCTAAAATACCTCAGGACGAGAAAAGAAACAAAAAGGCCCAAGCCCGAATAAAATAGATAACGTTTTCTTTTAAGTTCATCAAACGCAGCGCTGTACCATTTGCCAATAGCAAAACCTACAAACATTACACCTGTCCAAGGTAAGATGGTATAAAATGCTCCTATAAGATGTTGGTCGTCTAAGGGGATTACCTTACCTCTAGTTGTGAGTATTAAATCAATAAACCCACCAATAAATGTTTTTGGGTCTATTGTTACATAGTTGAGGATATTATGACCAAAGAATAAAATCAATCCAACAACTGCTACCAAGCGGTAAGAAATTCTACTTAAAATGCCTAGCAAAATCATACTCCAGCCTATAGACCATATTACCTGAAGGATAATGAGGTTATAGAAAGGATTAAAGGTTAAACCAAAGGTGATAATCGCAATCTCTACAAATAATAGCCAAAAACCTCTTTTAATTAGAAAGAAGCTAGCTTGCTTAGGGTCTTTGTTTTGCGATGATAAATAGGCGGAAATACCTGAGAGAAATACAAAAGTTGGCGCACAATAATGCGTAATTAACCTGGTAAAAAACAAAGGTATGGTTGTTCCATCTGGATTCATCGGGTCGCTCATGCCACTGGCATGAAAAAAATCACGAGTGTGGTCTAAGGCCATGATAACCATTACCAGTCCTCTTAAAATATCGATAGATAAGATGCGTTTTTTTTCAGTTGTCATGATGGGAGCGATTTGATTTAACCTAAAATTACGATAATCAACTAAAGATTAAAACTTTAGGTTTTTTATTTATCATCGTACCCATAAGTTCTTCGGTTTCTATGTTTTTAAAATACAATGTTGCTGATGCTTTATGTTGCTTTTTAAGGCAATAATAATGATGTAAACAGTTAATCCAATTGATAGCAGCAATTTTATCTTTCCATATTTGAGGATAAAGAAAAACAATATCACTTTCTAACCTAATTAGATTTTTACTTTCTAATGCAGTAACGTTAGCAATAATTTGAGCGGTCTGTTGGGGTAGATTTCCTTTTAGGTTTACTTTTTTGTTAGCGTAAATCATGCTTATATATTTCGATACTAAAATAGTCAATTGCCTCTAATTATGAAACCAAGGGTAGTAATCATTTAAGATTTATGAGCTAAAAAAGACACCTATACAATCTGTTATTTAGAATAGACTTTTTGATATTATTTAGCACAATTAACAAATGTTGACGATTCGTTTTTTAGATTTACGTTAGATGTTCTAAACTAACCAAATGATGGACACTTTTCGCAAATACATAAAATCTGATTTTGAAACCGATGAGCCACAACCCGATTGGGGAATTAAAGTGCTTGATGTTGGTCATTATATTCATCCGGCAGGTAAATCTTATCCTGATGCGCAACATCCAGAAGACTACTTTTTTGAATGGAATAAGGGCAGGGTTTTAGGAGAGTATCAACTGGTTTACATCGCCGCTGGCAAGGGCATGTTTGAAGCGAAAGGCATTGGACAAGTAGAAGTTCAACCTGGCACGTTGTTTTTCCTTTATCCTGGAACTTGGCATCGGTTTAAACCAGACTTGGATAGCGGGTGGACAGAATATTGGGTGGGTTTTGAAGGACATTATGCCAATCATTTAATGAACCAAGCTTGCTTTAACCCAGAAAAGCCATTGCTGCAGATGGGATTTAATGCAGAGTTCATTAATATTTTTATCCAGCTGATAGACACCATTAAGTTTGGTGCTTTGGGCAGTAATCAATTGGCTGCTTGTTTAACCATTCAACTTTTAGGATTGGTATATGCATCAGCTTTGCTAAAAAAACAATCAAATAACCGTAAAACACAACTAATTAATAACATTAAATACAGCATCCACGAGAATTTGAACAACGATATTTCTCCTGAAGAATTAGCGGCTAACCACAATGTAAGTTATGCTTGGTTTCGCAAGGCCTTCAAAGAAATTACAGGGCAGTCTCCAGGTCAATATCAACTCAATCTGAAAATACAAAAAGCCTGTAGAATGTTAATCGAAACAGATTTAAGTATATCAGAAATCGCCTATCAAAACGGCTTTGTTTCTGAATATTATTTTTCCCGAATTTTTAAAAATAAGATGTTCAACTCTCCATCAAACTACAGGAAAGAAATTTACCAAAAGCAACGAAATAAATGACTAAACACAATTTAAAAATAGGATTATTCGGCATCGGATTAGATACTTATTGGCCTCAATTCGATGGGTTAGAAGCCCGACTAAATGGCTATGTAAGCGATGTAGAAAAACGTTTGAGCAGTTTTGGCGCTGAGGTTTTAAACTTGGGTTTGGTAGACAACGCAGAAAAGGCATTTAATGCTGGTCACGATTTTAGGAAAGGGGATGTTGATGTAATATTCCTCTATGTAACTACTTATGCGCTTTCATCAACTGTGTTACCTGTAGTAAGAAGGGCGAAAGTTCCCGTTATCATCTTAAATCTCGCTCCCCAAAAAGCAATCGATTATAAAAATTTCAATCAACAAAACGACAGAACTAAGATGACTGGTGAATGGTTGGCTTTTTGCTCAGCTTGTCCGGTTCCAGAAATTGCCAATGTGTTTAAACGTTCTGGAATTCAGTTTCAACAAGTTACTGGAGTTTTAGAAGATGAAAAAATATGGACAGAAATTGCAGAATGGGTAGAAGCCAGTAAAGTTGCCAATGTCATGAGCCACAATACTTTGGGTTTAATGGGTAATTATTACAGTGGTATGTTAGATATTTATACGGATGTAACGCTTCAATGCGCTGTTTTTGGCAACCATATAGAGATTATAGAACCTGATGAACTTTCGTATTCCTGTGGCAGGAGAGTATGAGGTGAAAAATGCGCAAGCCATGAAAATAATGGACAGTTTCGGTGTTGGAGGTTCCTTTACAGAGTATTATGCCCTAGATTTTGAAGATGATATTGTTTTAATGGGACACGATGGTCCTGGGCATTTGACAATTGCTGAGGGTAAAATTAAAGTGAAACCCATGCGGGTTTATCATGGTAAAGTTGGTAGTGGTTTGTCTGTAGAGATGTCTGTTAAACACGGCCCTGTAACTTTACTTTCTGTGGTAGAAGATAAAGGGAAATTATTCTTTTTAATAGCGGAGGTCACATTAGTTCTAAGTTAATAAAACTGGCTAATCTGTTAGGGATTGAAGCCGTGAAAATTTGTTAAAATATGAAAACCTCAAGAAGAAAATTCATCAAAATAGGTTCAGTAGCCGCTGCAAGTATTCCGCTTTTAAATTTAGAAAGCAAGGCGGACTTATTTATTGAACCTACGCAAAAGGATCCAGTGATTTCTGGTTTAGAAAAAGGTTTTTTAAACCCTCCACAAGCGGCAAAATCTGCTTGTTATTGGTGGTGGTTTAACGCAAGGGTAGATAAGGAAGGAATTACCAGAGACTTAACTGAATTTAGGGAAAAGGGAATCTCAGAAGTAGTCATGATTAATTCAGCAGGTGGATTAAGCGGTGTTCCATATCCCGCTGGTGTACCTTTTTTAGGTGAAGAATGGAAAGAATTATATCGCTTTGCGATGCAAGAGGCAAAACGAGTAGGGATAGATGTAGGAGTAAACTTATGCTCTGGTTGGTCGATGGGTGGACCGTGGATTAAGCCCGAATTTTCTGGAAGATGGTATTTGCAATCGCAGTTAAATGTTACTGGTCCTCAAAAATTTGCCGCTCAGTTGCCACTGCCAAATCCTAGAGACAGGTATAACAACGTTTTCAATCCTCCAGGTTACAAAGACTATATCGATTTACCTTTAGAAAAGCTCGATTATAGAGATACGGCTGTGGTAGCTTTTCCAATAACAGACCCAATAAACAATCAGATTACGGGTGAGCGGTCCTCTGTATTGCCTGCAAAAAACAATCACCGCGATGCAACAAGTTGGTCAAGAGCTTCAGATTCTATAGGCCCAACTTTATATCCGTGGCAAAACCATCCAGCAGATAAACCAATCCCTGTTTCGCTGGTAATTGATTTGACGGCTAAATTTTCAAAAGATGGAACTTTAAATTGGGATGTTCCGCCAGG
>SEDG01000320.1 GCA_004295885.1 Pedobacter sp.
TAGCCTTACGCGTAGTGTCTTTTTCGTTAGACAATAATTTCTGAATTAGTTTTTTTTGCGCCCAAAGCGGACTAGCCAATAAAACAAGCGATAAGAAGAGTAAGATTTTTTTCATCACTGCAAATGTAGGATAATTTTAGTTTGACAATCTTTCTTTAGCTTGTCAAAGTTTGAAACAGTGGCGTATAAACTTTGTCAACCTGCAGAAGGTTGACAAACTAGGTGTCTTGATAGTTATATTCCCATTAAGTCTTATTGCATTCATAGGCTATCTCTCCTTAGTTATCATCGCATAATTAGTCGTGTTTTTCCCGAGGCAAGGCCGCATCCAGACCGCGTAAAGTCCGCGTCTAGTCCGCATTGAATGTGGACTAGACGCGGATCAATTGTGGTTTAGACTAGGACTAGGTAAGACGATGACAGGAATTAGATACACATAAGGACTAAAGGGAAAGTATGGGATAGTTAGCCCATCATTTTATAGGCTGTTTTGTGTTATACGTGCTAATGTTTTGATGGTGTTTTTTCAGAATTTTATATCTTGTAGCCAGTATTTTATGGAACAAACATTCTTTAAGCGCTATTAATTTTTTGCAATTGCAATGTGGGTTAACGATTGAAACAGCATCCTTTTTAGCTGTCATCCTGAGCGCAGTCGAAGGCCAGGCAAAAAGGTACAGCAGAGAGCGTGTAAAACGCTCAAATTCAATTCTCAATTCCCAGTTTCGCCAAATGAACCAATGATACTAATGAACTAATGAACCAATGAACTTTCGCAGTTAAGCTAAAAACTGTACTTTTGCAGCCGAACAATAAAAATATAGAAATGAGTACGACAAGAGGACCGATATCGAAATTTATGGAGACTAATTATCTTCATTTTAACGCTGCGGCTATGATGGATGCAGCTAAAGGTTATGAAACCCATTTAGATGAAGGTGGAAAAATGATGATTACCCTTGCTGGTGCAATGAGTACTGCAGAATTGGGTATTTCTTTGGCAGAAATGATTAGACAAGATAAAGTAGCTATCATTTCATGTACTGGTGCAAACTTAGAGGAAGACATCATGAACTTGGTGGCACACTCACATTATAAACGTGTTCCAAACTACCGTGATTTAAGTCCGCAGGATGAGTGGGATTTATTAGAGAACCACTACAATCGTGTAACGGATACTTGTATCCCTGAAGAAGAGGCTTTCCGTCGTTTGCAAAAGCATATCCATAAAATCTGGAAAGACGCAGATACTGCAGGTGAAAGATACTTTCCTCATGAGTTCATGTACAAAATGTTATTAAGTGGCGATTTGGAGCAATACTATGAAATTGACCCTAAAAACTCTTGGATGTTGGCAGCAGCTGAAAAGAATTTACCAATTGTTGTTCCAGGATGGGAAGATTCTACAATGGGAAATATCTTTGCATCTTATGTGATGAAAAGTGAGTTAAAAGCAACTACAATGAAAAGTGGTATAGAATATATGGGCTGGCTAGCAGATTGGTATATCGCCAACTCTGCAGGTAAGGGCATTGGCTTTTTCCAAATTGGTGGTGGTATTGCTGGTGACTTCCCAATTTGTGTGGTTCCGATGTTATATCAAGATATGGAAATGGAGAATATTCCTTTTTGGAGCTATTTCTGCCAAATCTCAGATTCTACCACATCTTATGGATCTTACTCGGGCGCAGTGCCGAATGAGAAGATCACTTGGGGTAAATTAGATATCCATACCCCAAAATTCATTGTAGAATCAGATGCAACAATCGTAGCACCTTTGATTTTTGCTTGGATATTGAAGATGTAATTCGTTAGTTAATAGTTGATAGGCTATGGTTCATGGTCTATTAACTATTGGCATATTAAGTTCCAAATTTTTTTGAAAACTTAAGCTTATCAAAATCAACAGTTATTTAAAAATTGTTGATTTTTTTACGTTTAAAGCTGAAATTTCAATAATTTAGAATGATTATAAATTGTATTTCACTGTCATTAATATGTCATTGGTAACTTAATAAATTTTACTTTTGTTCAAATCTTTAGGAGCGACATCAGTCACAACATCGTCTAGATTTAAAATTTATTTCAATAAAAAGCATAAAACACTCATTATGAGGAATATCTCATTATTTTTTAAGAAAGTTTCAAAGTCGGCATTCGTTTTTGCTGCTTTATCTTTTTTAATAGTAGCTGGAGCGCAAGCACAAACTGACCTAGTGGAAGGTAAGACTTTATTTAAAGGTAAATGTTCTTCTTGTCACGCATTGGATCATGATGGAACAGGCCCAGCATTAACAGAATTGGTAAAAACACTTGATGATTCGTTTTTAATCCCATGGATTAAAAATAACCAAGCTTTAATTGCTTCTGGCAATAAACAGGCTATCGAAGCGTCAAAGTTAAAGCCTTCAGAAATGACTGCTTTCCCAACTTTAACAGATGCACAGATTTTAAACATCGTAGCTTATGTTAAGGCAGGTGAGCCAAAAGCAGCAGTTGTTCCTGGTGCTGAGGTTAAAGAGGAAGGAACTTCAGCTCTTTCTATCTTAGGTATCGTTGCAATTATCGTACTATCTATTATTGTATTGGTTGTTTTAGGCCGTGCAGTAAAAATGTTAGAACGTTTAATTCTAGAGAAACAAGGTATTGTAGTTGTTGAAGAGGAAAACGTTTCTTTAGCTGCAGGTGTAAAAGGATTATTCAAAAACAAAAAGTTTGTATTCTTCTTTGTATTGTGTTTAGTGATGGTATTAGGTTCATTCGGTTGGATGGGTATGTGGGATACAGGTGTTCACACAGGTTACCAACCAGTGCAACCAATTAAATTCTCTCACGAATTACACGCTGGTATCAATCAAATCGATTGTCAATATTGCCACACTGGTGCATTTAAATCTAAAAACTCTACTATTCCTTCTTTAAACGTTTGTATGAACTGTCACAAAAACGTACAAGCTAGAAAAGAAGATGGTCAGATTTCTCCTGAGATCATGAAGATTTACAATGCTTTAGGTTACGATGCTGATAAACAGACATACGACAGAACTAAAGAAAAACCAATCGAGTGGGTACGTGTGCACAACTTGCCAGATTTCGCTTACTTCAACCACTCTCAACACGTAGTAGTTGGTGAAGCAGCTATCCGTAAAGAAAAAGGTCTTAATCCTAAAGATCCAGTTTGTTTCGCTTGTCACGGTCCAGTTAACACGATGGAAGAAATTTACCAGTATTCGCCATTAACAATGAAATGGTGTATCAACTGTCACAAAGACGCTGATATTTCTGGTAAAAAAGATGATGCCTTCTATACCAAAATCATCGAGGCACACGAGAAAATCAAAAAAGGAGAAAAAATCACTCCAGCAATGTTAGGTGGTTTAGAGTGTGGTAAGTGCCATTATTAATTAATAGAGTTTAGTAAGAACGTTCGATAAACAGTAATATAGCTTAAATGGAAAGCAATAAAAAATACTGGAAAGGCTTAGAGGAGTATAAAAACACTCCCGATTTTGTTGAAAACAACAAAAACGAATTTGCAGAGCCATTGAAGTTAACCCAAATGCAGGCGTATTTAGTACTGGTACTGATGCACAAGCACAAGCTTCGGTTTTAGATTTATATGATGTATCTAAATTAAAAAACCCTTTACTTAAGAAGGAAGAAAAGACTTCATGGTCTGATATAGATACCTTTGTTAAAGGCGAGTTAAATAAAGCACAAGCGTCTGGCAAAAAGATTCGTATTGTTTCTTCTAGCTTAAACAGCCCATCGGCTAAAGGCGTTGTTGCAGATTTCGCAGTTAAATATCCTACCACAAAATTAGTACAATACGATGCTATATCTTATACAGGTATCATCAAGGCAAATGAAAATAGCTTTGGTAAAGCAGTATTGCCAAAATATAACTTCGATAAAGCAGATCTTATAGTAAGTTTCGGTGCAGATTTCTTAGGAACTTGGATCAGTGGAGAAGAATTCACTGCTCAATATGTTGCGAATAGAAATTACAAGTCACTAGAGAAAAAGAAAATGTCTCGCCACTTCCAATTTGAAGCTGGAATGAGTTTAACAGGTACAAATGCTGATACCCGTGTTCCAATTAAATTATCGGAAGAAGGACCAGCGTTAATTACCTTATATAATGCTATTACAGGCGGAAGTTTAGCTGGTGGTTCATTGGGTAACAATGTAACAGCAGATAAAGCATTAAAATTAGTTGCTAAAGAATTATTACAGAACAAAGGAAAATCTTTAGTGGTTTCTGGTTCAAATGATGTTTCTACTCAAATTTTAGTAAACGCCATTAACTCTGCTATCGGTAGCTACGGTACTACAATTGATTTAGATAATGCTTGCAAACGTTACGAAGGTAATGATGCAGAATTTGCTGAATTAATCAATGAAATGAACAGAGGCGAGGTTGCTGCTGTTTTCTTCTTGAATTCAAATCCAGCTTACGATGCGATTGACAGTAAAGCATTTTCTGAGGCATTAGCAAAAGTTGCCTTAAAAGTATCTTTCTCAGATAGAGATGATGAAACTTCAGGTCTTTGTGATGTGGTTGCGATTACGCCTAACTATTTAGAGTCATGGGGTGATGCAAATACATATGAAGGATTTTACTCAATCGTTCAGCCAACCATCAATCCAGTATTTAACTCTCGTCAAGCAGAGCAGAGCTTATTAATTTGGTCTGACGCAGCTGTGCAAGATTACTATCAATATGTGCGTAACAATTGGGAGAAAAACATTTTACCAGTCGTAGGCAAAACATGGAACGATTTATTACAAACAGGTGTATTCAGTGCTACTGCTAAAACTGCAGGTGCTTATACATTTAGCATGTCTTTAGATGCTGTTGCTTCATCAATTACAAGTTTACGAAAGCATTCCAATGCGTGATGGTAAACATGCCAACAATGCATTCTTACAAGAACTACCAGATCCTGTTTCAAAAGTAACTTGGGATAACTACATCGCTCTTGCTCCTAAACAAGCAGAGAAATTAGGATACAAAGAATTTGATATCTTAACGGTTAAAGGCGAAACAGGATACACAATTGATCTTCCAATTTTAATTCAGCCAGGACAGGCAATGGGAACTGCTTCTATTGCCTTGGGTTATGGACGTACTAAAACTGGTAAAGCTGGTAACAACGTAGGTAAAAACGCTTTCCCTTTTGCAAGTTTCAGTAATGGTACATTAAAATATGCTACTACAGTTACATTATCATCAACTGGCGGCAGAGAAGAATTAGCTCAAACACAAACTCACTATTCTTTTGAAGGAAGAAATATCATTCGTGAAACTACTTTAAAAGATTACTTAAAAGATCCTGCTGCAGGTTCTGGTAACCACCATAAACATAAGGTTTATGATTTGTGGACTACCGATAAATACGAGAAACTAGGTAATGACTGGGTAATGGCAATCGATTTGAATGCTTGTACTGGTTGTGGTTCTTGTATTGTTGCTTGTAACGTAGAAAACAACATTCCTGTTGTTGGCAAAGACGAAGTTCGTAGACGTAGAGAGATGCACTGGTTGCGTATCGACCGTTACTACAGCTATAACCAAGAGCCTGCTGCACATGCAGAAGCAGCTCATGGAGGTCACGAAGAAGGATCTAATGCAGTAACTAAAGAGAAAGAAATTGCGCATTTGGATGAAAACCAAATGAACAATGTTTCTGTAGTTCACCAACCAATGTTATGTCAACACTGTGATCACGCACCTTGTGAAACTGTTTGTCCGGTATTGGCAACGGTACACTCGTCAGATGGTTTAAATCACATGGCTTATAACCGTTGTGTAGGTACACGTTATTGCGCAAACAACTGTCCATATAAAGTTCGTCGTTTCAACTGGTTTAACTACTGGAATGATTCACGTTTCGATAACTATTTAAACAATGAGTTTACACAATTAGTATTAAATCCAGATGTTACTACTCGTTCTAGAGGTGTAATGGAAAAATGCTCGATGTGTATCCAACGTATCCAAGCAGGTAAATTAACAGCTAAATTGGAGAAACGTGCTTTAAAAGATGGAGATATCAAAATGGCTTGTCAACAAGCTTGTTCTGCGAACGCAATTATCTTTGGAGATAGAAATGATCCAAACTCAGAAGTTGCAAAAGCATTGAAGAGCGAACGTATCTACTATGTTTTAGAGGAGATCAACGTACAACCAGGTATTGGTTATATGACAAAAGTTAGAAATATAGATTCAGAAACTAAAGAAGTACACGCGTAAGCCGTACTTAGCAATATAAATTATGTCAGGACATAACGAATCAATTTTAAGAGAACCATTAATTACCGGTAAAAATATCACGTATGCACAAATTACGGATGATATATTATTACCGGTAGAAAACAAGCCTAACAGGGCTTGGTGGATAGGATTCATCATCGCACTTTGTGGCGCTACACTTTGGGTAGTTGCCGTTAGTTATACCTTTTGGTTCGGTATCGGAGCATGGGGATTAAATAAAACAGTAGGTTGGGCTTGGGATATCAC
>SEDG01000321.1 GCA_004295885.1 Pedobacter sp.
TTTTCAGGCTTTGCAGCTGCGATAGTGTGAATTAAATTATCCTTAATCTCACTTTTTGTATAAAAGGTTTTGTCTTCAAAGGTTACCATGCCATGATCTCCATTGGCGGTAACATTAAACTTTTTCGGACTATAAAATCGCTCTTTGGTTTCGCGATTAACGATTTTGTAAGCTGCTTCTTTCATACTCCAAAACAGCCAAACCATTGTTTCTGGATTTGAAGAGTTCAGAATCTCTTGTTGTTCTTGAGAAGAGAAAAGCTTATACAAATAACCTTTTCTCTTCCAGTTACTTTCGGTATTAGCCTTGTCTAAATCGACAATGTCATTACCCAGCATTAGCTGCTAACTTTTCTTTGATAACTGCAATGGTTTCTTTCACATTAATCATTTTTGTCATCGAGTCATTATCTATCTCAATACCAAATTTCTCTTCAATATCTAAAATGATATCAACCAAGTTTGCAGAGTTAATTTTCAAATCAATTAACAAATCTGTATTTTCTGTTAAGGTGTCTAGAGCTTCTTTGTGGTCGGTATATGGGGTAATTATTTCTTTTAAATCGCTAATGATTTGATTGTTATCCATTGTTATATTTTTTAAAAATGATACAGGCGTTTACATCGCCAAAGCCAAAATTTGCTTTCGCTAAGGTCGATATTTTTTTATTTATAACGGTTGTTGGTATGCGACTTTTGTCAATTAATTCTTCAATTTCTGGGTGTAAATCTTCACAATTGATGTTTGGAAAGATAAAGCCTTGGTCTATTTGTAAAACAGACGCCACACATTCTATACTGCCAGTTCCACTTAAAGAGTGACCAATCATAGATTTTACCGTGTTGATATAAGGAAAATCATTTCCATATCTGTTTAATGCTTTTGCCCAATTTTCTATTTCTAAAGAATCCTTTGAAGTTGCTGTTAAGTGACCATTAATTACATCAATTTCTTCAGGTTTAATGCCAGCATCTTTCATCGCACTCGTGATACATTTTTGCACAGCAGTAGGGTTTGGAGCAGTCATAGAACCTAAACCACGTTGACCGCCAGAGTTAATGTTGCCACCAAGTATCTCTGCGTAAATTTTAGCGCCTCGCTCTAACGCACTATCCAAAGATTCTAAAAGTAAAGCTCCAGCCCCAACACTTGGTACAAATCCACTAGCAGATGCGCTCATTGGTCTGCTGCCTTTTTCTGGCTCCTCGTTGTGTTTGTAGGTGCAAACCCTCATCGCATCAAATCCGCCCCAAATGTATGGGCCTTTATCGCTGGTGCTTCCTGCTAACATTCTTTTTGCTTGTCCGTTTTTAATGCGCTCGTAAGCTAAAATAACGGCTTCTGTACCAGTAGAACAAGCAGATGAATTAGTGGTTACCATATTGCCTAGGCCTAATTTGCCGCCTAAAAAAGCACTAACACCACTTGCCATGGTTTGCACAACGGTTCCACTTCCTAGTTTTCTAACTTGGCCATTGTCAATTATATCGATACCAATTCTAAACTTATCAACTCCGGAAGTTCCTGTGCCGAAAATTGTACCGCTGTCCCAATCTGGCTCATCTTCAGTTGGGAGCTCTAATCCTGCATCTTTCCAAGCATCTAAGCCTGCGATTACGCCGTATTCAATTCCCGAACTCTTTAAGTTTCTCAACTCTAGGGGCGAAAAATAATTCAATAAATAGCCTTCGGGTATTTGCGGCTCGCCAACAATCTGACAAGAAAAGTTTAGATCTTTTAACTCTTGGTCGTGCCTAATTCCAGATATGCCATTTTTTATGGCATGCGTAAAATCGGCTACATTTATTCCATTTGGAGAAACAACTCCAAGTCCTGTAATTACTACTCTATTATTCATGGGGTTTTACCATTGACATACCAGCAATTTCACCTTTACAAACAACTTCTCCCGCTTCATTTTCCATAACGACGTTACAGCTTAATTTATTGAATCTGTAATAGTTTTTTTTACTCGTTACCGTTACCTTTTCTGATGGAAACACAGGCCTTAGAAAATCTATTTTACTTGAAGTCATCATCACTACAAGCTCTGATGGCGCCATTAAATAAGCACCTAAACAAGCCAAGCCAATTTGTGCCATGGTCTCCGTTAAAATTACGCCTGGTGTAACTGGATAATCCTTAAAATGACCTTCATAAAAATATAAATCCTTGTGAAAAGTAAAGGTGCCTTTTATGCTATTTTCATCAACTTCTAGAATTTCATCTACAAACAGAAAAGGTTTTTGATAAGGGAGATGCGTTAAAATTTCTTGTTTCGTCATGTTACCACTGCAATAAAATCCGTTGTGCGGAGAAGCCTGGACCAAAGCTAAGCATTAAACCTGTATCTCCAACATTTGGTTTTAAATCCATAAATCTTTCTAACACATATAAAATAGTAGCGCTAGACATATTGCCGTATAACCTTAAAACCTCTTTAGTTTCCTTGATGTTTTTACCTAAATCAGCAAATAATTCTTCTACAATTTGTACAATTTTTTTGCCGCCAGGATGAAAAATTAAATGGTCGATATCCTTAATCTCTAAACCGTGTTTTGCCAAAAAGGGATGAATGATGTTTGGAAAATTTTCTGCTATAGTTTCAGGTACCTTTTGGTCTAAAACCATTTGTAAACCTGTATTCGTCATTTTGAAGCCCATCATTTCTTCAGCATTGTAAAAGTGATACATTTCTTCCGCTATTATTGCTGGACCTTCATCCTCATCATAAGAACTCATCAAAACGCAAGCTGCTCCATCGCCAAAAATGGCAGCACTAACAATGTTTGCCATCGAGTAGTCTTTCAGTTGAAAAGTGGCCGACGGAGATTCTACCGCAACAACCGCTGCTCGTTTATTGGGGTTAGACTGTAAAAAATTCTTGGCGTAAATCATTCCCGAAACACCAGCAGCACAACCCATTTCAGTAACGGGTAGCCGCACAATATCTTGCCTTAGGTTAAGTTCATTAATTAGGTAAGCATCCAAGGAAGGTATCATAATTCCAGTGCAACTTACCGTGATGATATAATCCAAATCTTGAGCTTTCCAATTTGCCTTTTCCAAAGCAGATGTTAAACACTCAGCACCATATTTAATGCCTTCTCTAATGTAGATTTCGTTTCTCTCCTCAAAACTTAAATCGCTAAAAACTTCTTCTGGCGATAAAAAAGCATAGCGTCTATCAACGCCAGCATTCTCAAAGATCTTTAGCACTTTTCTTACAAATCGAGGCTCTTGACCTTTTAACCAAACATCAAAAAACGGCATCAACTCTTCTTTAGACCTTGAATATTTTGGCAGTGCCTTGCTTATCGCTTTTACTTTTACGCTCATGCTGTTTTAATTATCCATTGGTAACGGAAAGCCCACTTCCATTTAATAGAAAAGTACTTTAGTTTCAACGCTTTAGAATAAGCCAATAAATCAGCTTTTTTAAATCCCCTAAGTATCGAAACTAACCCATCTTCTCTAGACATATCGTTTAATCCAAACACAAAACATAAGGCTTTAAAAAGGTAGTAAGCCATTTTGTTCCT
>SEDG01000966.1 GCA_004295885.1 Pedobacter sp.
ACTTTATTTAATGGAGCTACAGGTTTCAAATTGCATAGAACAGTGGGTTACAAAGTGAAGGAAGTTTTTACAGATAACTATGTAGCGGTTTATAAAGATTTTTCGCCGACAAAATCAAGGGCTTACCAAGCTGGTTTCGGCTTATGGTTAAATGCAGGTGTAGAAACCAAATGGGGAAGTTTAATTGCATCTTACTGGAAAGGAAATAATTTCTTAACTATAAAAGGAATGCCTTTGTATCAGTCGGTTTCAGAAACTTTATACGATGCAGGTTTTAAACAAAACAGCAGAAGTATTTTGGCGGTTAGGTATGTTTATCAAAAACAACTCATCCTTAATTTATATCTGGATGTTCGAGTAGAACCTCATTGGGATTTGGGAACTCCAGATGCTGATTTTCAGTTTAACCATTCTTTATTCTTAACCTACAAGGAAGATTTTAGACTTTTTAAGAGGAAGTAGAAGTGAGTCAGAAAAGTCGGGAAGTCGGGAAGTTGAGGAAGCACTCTGACTAACACTATATAGAAAAGCAAATTCAGGAGAGCAATTTATGTTAGCCGGACTTCCTGCCTGCCGGCAGGCAGGTTTGCTGCAATCTTTTTGTTTTTAGCTTTGACAACTTTCTTTCCATCGTGCTATAAAAGTTGTCAAAGCTTTAGAAAAAACAAAAAGGATTTTCGCTTCAATCCCGTTTAATAATTAAGGAGGCTGCAAAGCTGGCGACAGGAAGATGCAGGAAATGCTTTATAAGCTAACTGCATCGAAAATGTTGGCCGTTTGTATGCGCTACGCCAAAGACCGTATGGAAGCTGAAGATGTATTACAAATGGGATACGTAAAGATTTTCCAGAAAGTGAAGGAGTACCGTGGCGATGGGTCTTTTGAAGGTTGGATTAGGAGAATAATGGTGAATACCGCAATTGAAAGTTACAGAAAGAATTTACGCTCTTTAAGTATCGTGCCAATTGAAGATGCTTATGAGCAGCCATCGCAAGGTTTTGATTTCAGCAGCTTAGGTATGCAGGATTTAATGAAAGTGATACAAAAACTGGCCGATGGGTATCGCATGGTGTTTAACATGTACATTATAGAAGGTTACTCGCACAAAGAAATTGCAGAAACGTTGGGCATCAGCGAAGGTGCCAGTAAATCTCAATTAAGTAGAGCGAGAGCAATATTGCAACAAGAAATTATTAAAATGGAGGGCTTTGGTTATGCAACACATGCCGGATAAAGAATTCGATAAATTATTTAAAGACACGTTCG
>SEDG01000322.1 GCA_004295885.1 Pedobacter sp.
TCTTTTATAGAATGACTGATTGATTTTGATATCCCAAACTCTTCATCAAATTTAATAGACATCCCCGTAGCGGCCATCACGAATAATAAACCGTAAAACAACAAGTACAAAAGTTTGATAAGCAAGTCCTTTTTATTAGCTGAAGTTTTTCTTTTAACGCTAAAGTAAACTTTAAACGTATGTTTTAATTTGTTATAAAATTTTTGGTCGGTTCGCTGAAACATTTCTAAACACAATCTGTAAAGAAATAGTGCAATTAGAAAATAACCGAGGTAAACGTGTAAATCCCAGATTTTATCTTCAAAGCTATGCGCTACTTCTCTCGCTTGTGCATTAGACACAACTGCACCTGCATTTTTAAGCTCTTGGGTAATAAAATCAGTATTTTCTTTTTTATCGAAAAGGGTAGCATTTACAAGTACAGTTAATAAAGATCCAGTAATAATAATTGCATTCAACCAATGCCACAACCTGATATTTGCTGAATTTTTTTTGCTTACTTTTCTTATGACCTGCATTTGAAATCGATTTGTTATTAACTAATTCCATAAAATTAACATTGAAGTCTGAAGATATTCTGAAGTTTAGTTACTATCTGTTTGAATTTTAACTTCAGCATTCCTACAGATTTGTTTGTTAGCTTTATTTGATATAACTGTTTAGTAGTCAAAAAACTAACCAAATTATGATGAAAAATTCTTTATTAAAACTCTCAATTATTGCATTACTATTTACGAGTTGTGCAAAAAACGAAACCACTACTGACACCTCGTTAAAATATAGTTTTAGCGCCATTAATTTAAACTCAACCTTAAGTGCAACCGCAAGTGCAAGTGGAGTAGTTGTGGCTGCGGGTACAAATGGGAGTATCAACTGGACAGGGGTAAGTGTAAACGTAAGTAAATTAGAATTTACTGCCTCTCACGGGGGTACTACTAAATCGGTGGAAATTAAAAATTTAAATAGTGTAAATGCTTTAAAACCAGATTCACTTTCGGGAAAGGTTGCTTTAACGAGTGGAGTTTATGAGAAGTTACAATTTAAATTAACGATGGCAGAATCGGCCAGTAACCCGCCTTTTATATTGACGGGGACTTATATTGAAGCCTCTGGCACCAAGATTCCTGTAGTAGTTCAACTTAATCAATCTCAATTAATCAACCTCGAGGCTGCCCGACTGGAAGTCGATAAGGGAACTTATATTGCCAAGGTTACTTTAGAACTAAATGCTTTAGTGAAAGGTTTGGTTACAAGTGATTTTGGTCAAACGGTAAGAACTGGTGCTAATAATACCATCGTGGTAAATAGTACAACAAACAGAGCGTTGTATGAAAAGTTAACTGGTAGACTTGCATCAACAGCAAGTATTAGCATAGTTAAACAATAGCGTAACGCTTAACATTTTAGCTTTAGGGTATCCTTGAGAGCTAGAATGTTATTTTAAATTGCGGTCCTTTAAAAGCTTTTCTAGTTCTTTGTTATCATATTTTGGTTTATTAATCAACTTGTAAGCGAGAAATATTGGGATGAGCATCAAAAACCCAAAGCTGCTTTTCACTACACTATAAAACACAATGCCTAATAAAAACCCAATTAATACTGCATCGATTATGATAGTGGATTTTCTTTTTTTTGCCTCTTGTAATAGTTCTTGATCTGTTAATTCTGATAGGGGTTTTTGTTCCATTTTATGCGTTCAATTTAGGATGTTTGTTGATTGTCGCTCTTATACTTGTCAAAATAAGCTAAAAGTATTTTTGAAAGCTCTGCATGATTAGTGATTAGACCATTAGTAGAAATATGAACAGGTGAGCCATAACTTCTGGTGTTAGCTACCAACAACTTCCTCTTCAAAAAATTAGTCTCTCTATCAATGTACTTTTCTGGGTCTTGCAGGGCGATGGTAACGAAGTACTGTTTAGCCGCAATGGAAGTCTGAATTGAACTATCGTAAATAGCCGAAATGTCTGACCATGGTATCAATCCAAACTTAAAAGCGCTTGTATTATCATATATTCCCTGATCACTTATGATAATGCCTGGATTTTTGTCGAGCAGTTTTTTAGTGAAAAAATAGATCCCGAAAAGACCCATAATTGTGGAGCCATAAAAGGCCAATGTTTTTATAATTACATTGTTAAATACTGGGTTGCTGATTTGTGGATTGGTGATGATCATCCATAGACCGACTGTTAAAAATAAAACACTGAAAATTAAAAGTTTTGTTAGTTTTGCCGTGCTCAATGAAAACTCGACGATAGGGTTTTCTTTCATATTGCTAGTTAATTGCTAATAAGTTTATGAGGTTAATAACGGGTTAAAATTACTATTCTAATAGATAAATTCTTATCAAATTGTCAAATAATATCCTACTAATTCGGGATTTGTCTCATCAGTTTTATGTGATTTTATAAAAGATAGCTTGTTTAACAACTGTAAAGAACGTTGGTTATCTTTATGAAGGAAAGCTTCAATTTTTTTAACTTCGATGCTCTTGAACGCATAATCAATAACTTTTTCTGCAGCTTCCTGCATGATACCTCGAACTTGAAAGTCCGTTAAAAGTTCAAATCCAATTTCGCAACTGGCATTTTCATCTGAAAAGCCGTAAAGACAAATTGTGCCAATTAACCCATTATTAGCTATTGAATTTATTGCCCAATATAAGGCAACATTAGTGGAGATAAACTCATTGATTTTGTTTATAAAATTTCTTGCATCTTTAACACTGCTGCTTACTGGCCTGTCGAGGTATTTATTTATTTCACTGTCAGAACGCAAGACGAAAATTTCTTGTTCATCACTAATTTCGAGTTGCCTAAGAATAAGTCTTTCAGTTTTTAAAATTGGAAAGGGGTTAAAACTTCGATTAAGCATTTTGCTGCACTCCATATTTAATTGCTGCCTCAAGTACCTCTATGTTAATGTCGCCCAGCTTTTTAAACTTAATACAATAACCCGTTACGTTCGCCTTGCCTAGTGCAGCACCATAGGTTTCGGCTAAGAATTTTTTATCTTCAATGCCAAGGATGTAAACCGATATGCCTGATGTGTTCGCACTCAGCCCTATCTGATAGAAGTCTCTGGTCTTGCCATCGGCATATTTTATGGTTTGAAATCCGTAGCCAATATTGGGATTAGAAACAACTTTCCCTTCACTGTTTTTTCCATCTAAAAACCATAATCTACATTCGGGTAAAGTTTTCAGTATATGCAGGTGCAGTGCATCTACATCGCTGCGTTTTTTTTCAGGTAAGCTATCTATATATTCGTTGATTTGCTCTTCAATGGTCATGTCATCTTGAATTACTGCTAAACCGTGTCTCTGCGTTCTTTTTCTATAATTAAATCAATAAATTTATTAACATGTAGTTCTTTCAGTTCAGCATATTTTTTTCTTTCCTGATTGGCTTTTTCGGCCAGTTCATATTTCATTTGCTGATAAGCTAATCTGGCCCAATCGTTTTTTCTTAAGAAATCTCTAGATAAAATATGCCTCTCTAATGCCTTACTGTTAGTTGGACATAC
>SEDG01000323.1 GCA_004295885.1 Pedobacter sp.
TTTGCAGTTCAAACACCAATAATGAGATTAAAGTACACCCTTTTACCGCTTCTTATTCTTTTTTTTATAAACATAATTGTCGCAAACGCACAAGGATATAAAATAAAAACCATAGTAATCGATGCTGGTCACGGTGGAGTGAAACCTGGCGCTTCGGGTAAATATTCGTTAGAAAAAAACGTGGCATTAAAAGTTGCTCTTAAACTTGGCAAAAAACTCGAAGAAGAACTACCTAATATAAAGATTATCCAAATCCGTAAAACCGATGTTGACGTAGATTGGTATCGCAGGGCTGAAATTGCAAATAATGCAAAAGCTGATTTATTTATATCGATACATTGCAACTCTATGGGAAAAGGTGATCATTATACCAGAGGAACTGAAACTTTTGTAGGTGCATATCGTCGTATAAATGAAATGGATGCTGGCATAAAAGAGAACGAGGATATCATCAACGATAAAAATTATAAGAAAAAAGGGACTTACGATCCAACTGACCCCGAGGAATTAATTATGTTATCTTTGTACAAATCTCTTTATCGTGCTAAAAGTTTAGCATTGGCAAAGATGGTGCAAAAAAACTATACTGAGGTAAACAAAAGGGTTAACAGAGGTGTTAAGGAGCAAGGATTATTAATACTCCAAAGAGCAGCAATGCCATCGATTTTAACCGAAATTGGATTTATATCGAACCCAGCCGAAGAAGATTACATCAACTCTGAAGATGGGCAGGAAGAAATTGTAAATGCTATAGTGAACGCCATCAAACAGTACAAAAAAGAAATTGAAAACTAACAAACTCTAAACTACGTGAAGATAAAAAACGAAACCAAGGTAGGCGTATTAGCAGCATTTGCAATAGCCTTATTAATTATTGGCTATAACTTTTTGAAGGGAAATTCTATATTTTCTAGCGAAACAGAGTTATTCGCTATGTATACTCAAGTAGAATGTTCTAAATGCGAATGTAGAAAAAAGTTTAATGGAGTCGGTTCAGCCAGTACAAAAGAAAGCTGAAATGATTATTACAAAAATGGATTCTATCCTAACTAGCGTGAATGCCATCTTAAATCCTAACTTCCAGAAAAACGTTGATAAAAGCTTTACAAGCATAGCTTCTACCTTAGCATCGTTAGAAGGCACCTCTAAAAAAGTTGATGCATTGGTTGGCTCTGAGAGCTCAAAATTATCTGCTATTTTATCTAATGTTGAAACGATTACCGCAAATTTTAAAAATAACGGGGCTAAAATCGATGCCATTCTAACAAACCTAAATACGGTTACAGATAAAGCAGCTGCGTTAAACTTTAAGGCAACTATTGATAATGCAAATAAAGCAGTAGCTGATTTACAGGGAATGGTTTCTGATTTAAAAGGAGGAAAAGGTTCATTAGGCAAATTGCTTAATGATGATGAAATGTATAAAAACCTAACAAACGCTGCTAAAAATCTAGATAATTTGATGATAGATTTAAAGGCTAACCCTAAGCGTTACGTACACTTCTCGGTATTTGGAGGTGGTAACAAAACAGATAAATAAGGTAAACGATATTTATTTAAGCCGCAGATGCGCAGATTTATTCTGCTTATCTGCGGCTTTTTTGTTACTTATTATTTTATCTAGTCGAGATTATCTCAACAAATTTCTACGCCAAATTCTCTTCAATCAGTAAATTGATAATTCCATCAACCATACCAACTTTAGGCACGTAAATTTGTTTGATACCTGTCCATTTCATTAAGGTAAGATAAATTTCACAAGCTGGAATAATTACGTCTGCCCTATCTTGGTTAAGTTTTAACAAAGTAATCCGCTCTTTGAGTGAGTAAGAATTTAGTTCGTTGTACATCGAATTTAACTTTGCGAAATTCAATGGCATATCTTCTTTTTCGCCTGACATGCGGAACAGCTTATTGATATTTCCGCCAGTTCCAATTCCAGCTAGATTCTTTAAATCTTTAGTACGAGATTTAACCCAATCCTTCATTTCTTCCCAAGTTTCGTCTTTGTCTTGGTTGTCTAAGATACGAATGGTTCCGATATTAAATGATTTTGAAGCTAGTGGTTGTTTATTTACAAATACCGATAATTCTGTACTTCCGCCACCAACATCTATGTACAAATAGCTCTTATTAGCGTCTAAATTTTGCTCAATGTGGTTCGAGTAAATAATGTTTGCCTCTCGTTGACCTTCAATAATTTCTAAATCAATATCGGCTACTTTTTTTATCTTTTTAATGATTTCCTTGCCGTTTCCCGCTTCACGCATTGCGGATGTAGCACAAGCTAAATATTTGGTAACTTGATAAACATCCATCAAGTTCTTAAATGCGCTCATTGTTTTTACCAGGTCATCAATCTTTTTTGGAGAGATTTTTTGGTCTAGAAAAGCATCATCACCTAAACGTAAGGGCACACGAACTAATGTACTTTTTTTAAATCCGTACCCCTTCTCGCTCTGTGTAATATCGGCAATTAATAAGCGAACGGCATTTGAACCGATATCGATAGCAGCGTATCTCATTAGCTATTGTGTTTGTTTTTGAGGTAGTTATAGGTTTGTACTTGCGCCCTAACTTTAGCAGTTAATCTATTTTTGTGGTATTTGTTGTTGTTTAATTTTGTGATATCTCTTGCCTTGACATTGTCCTGCAACTGAAACTCAATAATATCACGGATTTCATTTTTCACCTGTTCATCTAAGACCGGAAAACCTACTTCCACCCTGTGCTCAAAATTTCGGCTCATTAAATCTGCTGATGAAAGAAACATTTCTTCCTTACCATTATTTCCAAAGATGAAAACACGAGCATGCTCTAAAAATTTATCTATAATACTTATCACCGTAATGTTCTCGCTAAAGCCAACAACACCTGGCACTAAACAGCAAATACCGCGAACTATTAATTTGATTTGAACACCAGCATTACTGGCTTCATATAATTTCTCTACTATGCCTTCATCGGCCAAGCTATTCACCTTTAAAATCATATATGCAGGCTTTTTGGCTTTAGCAAATTTGATCTCTCTATTGATTAAACTATAAATCTTGTTTCTAGAATCTAGCGGAGAAACGATTAGGTGTTTAAAATCTTTGGCAATTGTTTTTTTATTAAGTGCGGTAAAAAGCTTTAATAAATCAGTTGTGATTTCTTTCTTAGCGGTGAAAATACTGTGGTCGCAATAAATTCTCGCTGTTTTTTCATTGAAGTTACCTGTAGCTAAATTGGCATAATATACTGGTCTGCCTTTTTCAATTCTTTTGACTAAGCAGATTTTAGAATGCACTTTATAATCAGTTAAGCCATAATTAACGCTAACACCCTCTTCCATTAATCTATTGGTCCAGAATATGTTGGCATTCTCGTCAAATCTCGCTTTTAATTCTACCACACAATTAACTTTTTTACCATTTTTGGCAGCGTTAATCAGGGTATTTATCACTTTAGAGTTTTCTGCAAGGCGATAGAGTGTAATGTTAATCTCCGTTACTTTAGGATCAATTGCGGCTTCACGAAGAAATAAAATGATGTAATCGTAAGATTGGTAGGGCAAGTTAACCAGATAATCTCGCTCTGCTAATTTGTTAAAAATGCTCTCTGTTCTATGCAAACCCTTCACTTTTAGTGGCTCAACAGGGGGATATTCTAACTCTTTTGACCCAACATTTGGAAAAGCAATAAAATCTCCGAACCTATGGTAACGATTACCAGGAATTAGTCCTTCGGCTTCAATTTTAAGTTTAGAAACCAAGATACTTAACATATCAAAAGGCATTTCGGTATCATATAATAAACGCATAGGTTTCCCCTTTTTACGCTTATCTAAACTCGTCTTCAGTTCCTCAATAAATTTGTCACTTATATTTTTATCAATATCAAGCTCAGCGTCTCTCGTCATTTGAATGGAGAAAGCTTCAATTTGGTCGTAATTGAAAACATAGAAAATATCATCTAAACAATATTTAATAATATCTTCTGCCAGAATGATAAATTTTAAACCGTTTGTTTCGGGTAAAACCAAAAATCGAGGTAAGTTATTTGGTAGCTCGATTAGCGCATATTTCTCTCCCCTTTTTGATCCTTTTTTTGTTAAACGAACAAAGAAATAAAGGTTTCTATCTTTTAACTC
>SEDG01000324.1 GCA_004295885.1 Pedobacter sp.
CCTGATGGTTTTTACAATGAATATTATGACAGTCCATACTTTACATTGGGAAATTCTAGAACTTTAACTAGAAATGATTATTTGACAGGTAATGTTCAGTTGAAATATGCTCCTATCGAAGCATTATCATTCCTATTCCGTGTAAGTATGTCTACTAGAAATGTTTCAAGCAAGTTTTGGTCAGATAAATATACTTTCTCTACTTATAGATTGGGAATAACGTCTAACTTTGCAAATAGACCTGGAAGTGTAAGTGACGGATCAAGTTATGAAACTCAATTAAATCCTGAGTTCCAAGCACAATACATCAAACAATTGAGCAAAGACTTTTCTTTAAATACAATTTTAGGTGCAAGTTCTCGTGATAATATCACTAAAAGTGTAAATGCAGGTTCTTCTGCGATGGTTATCCCTGGTTTGTACAACGTTGCTAATACTACTGGTAATACAAACGGAAGTGAAGGAAATAGCCGTGTACGTCAAATTGGTGTATATGCTGATGCTCGTTTAGGTTTCAGAAGCTATTTATATCTACACGTGACCGCTAGAAATGATTGGCGTTCTGTGTTGGCTCAAGAGAATAGATCACTATTTTATCCTGCTGCCGATTTATCGTTCATTGCTTCAGATGCAATTCCTTTCTTGAAAAATTCTAAAACTATTTCTAGTTTGAAAATTAGAGGTGGTGCTTCTAAAGTTGGTTTAGTAAACTTAGGTGCTTATAGATTACAACCTACATTTGGCCAACAATATGGTTACCCTTATGCAGGTGTACCAGGTTTTGGTATCGGTAATGCTGTTGTATCTCCAGACATTAAACCAGAGGTTACCACTTCTTATGAAGGTGGTTTTGATTTAGAGATGTTTAAATCAAGACTTAATTTTAGTGCAACGGCTTATAAATCAAATACAGTTGATCAAACAGTTTCTGTTCAGATTCCTTCTGCAACAGGATTTACTAGCTTTTTAACCAATACTGGTGAAGTTGAAAACTATGGTTTTGAAACATCATTGAGAGTTGTACCAATTCGTACTTCATACGGTTTAGAAGTGTCTGTAGGCGGTAACTATACCTATAACAAAAACAAAGTGCTTTCAATCAGTACTGATCAGAGCTTCATCAGTTTAGGTACTTTCGGAACAGCTAACATTGTTGCAGAGGTTGGACAATCATTCCCTTTATTAAAAGGAACTACTTATAACAAAGATTCTCAAGGTAGAATTATTGTTGACCGTATCACTGGTTTCCCTAGTGCTACTACTGCTACCTCAAATTTAGGTATTACTGAACCTAGACATCGTTTAGGTCTTGACATGTCTGTTGACTACAAAGGTTTCCGTTTGGCTACTGTATTTGAATATCGTTCTGGTAACGTTATTTATACTGGTGGTAGTACTGGATATGATTTCTCTGGAGCAGGTATCAGAACTACTTACTTTAATAGAGAGCGTTTTGTTGTGCCTAATTCATCTTATCTTGATCCTGTTTCTAATACTTATGTAGCTAATACAAACGTAACCGTTAGAACAGGTGGTGTAGATTTTTGGACTAATGGACCTTCGAATACTGCTGTAAACGCTAACTATACATATTCAGCTGCATTCTGGAAAATGAGAGAGCTTTCTTTATCTTATGACTTGCCTAAATCGGTATTTAGTAATATTAAATTTGTAAAAGGTGCTACTATCAGTGCACAAGGGCGTAACTTGTTTTTATGGGCTCCTAAGACTAACCTTTACACAGATCCTGAGTATAGTGCTTTTGATGCGACTAGTAATGCTATTGGTTTTACTTCATTAAGTCAAACGCCTCCAGGTAGATTTTACGGTTTAAGCTTATCAGTAACTTTATAATAAAAAGAACATGAAAAAAATATTTAAATATTTAATGTTAGGTGTGGTCTTGGTTGGTGCAAGTTCTTGTGAAAAGTACTTAGATATTAATCAAAACCCAAATAACTTTACATCAGCAACTCCTGCTGTGGTATTGCCACAAGCGATCGTAGGTGCTGCTTCAATAAGTAACACATTTAATATCAGTTTCGCAGACTTTTCCGGAGCCCGAGCTAACGCAGGTGGTTTCGGTGGTTTTGGATCTGTTGTAACTTATGATTTTGGAACAGCTGATTATGCTGGTTTATGGAATGCTAGTTATGACAATGCAAACGATTTTCAATATGTTATCAATGAAACTAGTGGAGATGTTAAGTTAGCTTATTCTACTGGTATAGCTAGAATAATGAAATCGTTCGCTTTTGAACGCTTAGTTAATCAGTTCAATGATGTACCTTATACAGATGCATTAAAATCAACAGCTAGTTTACAGCCAAAGTATGATAAAGCTGAGGACGTTTATAAAGCTTGTATTGCAGACTTGACTAAAGCAATTACAGATATTACAACAGCGCAGGCATCTGCAACGACGAATAAAATTGTTGCAAATACTGATCCTATGTTTGCTGGCGATATGGAGCTTTGGAAAAAATTTGCAAACACGGTAAAATTGAGAATGTTAATCAAAATGGCAGGGGTTCCTGCTCATCAAGCTTATGCTACCAGTCAATTTGCTGCGATGAATTTAACCATTGGTTTTTTAGCTACCGATGCAGTTGTTCAACCTGGTTATGTTAAAACTGATAGACCAAACCCTACTTGGGCTTCTATAGGTTTTACTGGCACTAACACAAATACTACCACAAGTAGAATCCCTACAAAATGGATGTATAGTTTTTACAATGGCACTAAGTTGGCAGATCCAGGAAGAGCAAAGACTATCTACAGAGGCTATCCGTCAACAATTATCAATCAATTGGGAGATGAATCTGCAAGTGTCCCAGCTGCTTCTTCTGCAGGCTCTGCATGGACTACAGCTGTTTCAACTACTACTGCATCTGTATTGGGAGTAGCAAAAAGCCCATCTCAAGCGGCACCAGTATTGTTAGCAACAGAAAGTAACTTCTTGCAAGCAGAAGCATTTGCTAGAGGCTATCTTGCTGGAAATGCAGCTACAGCTTTTGATACAGGAATGCAACAATCGTTTAATTATCTTTATAAATCAGCAGAGCTTGTAACTTCAACTAGCACTGCCTTAGCAGCAAATGTTGCTACTGATTTCGCTACTTATAAAACTGCTAATGCGCTTAGCCGTTTAGTTAATTGGACTTTAGCTACAACATTGCCTGAGAAAATTGAAGCCATTATTACCCAAAAGTATATTGCTTTAAATATGATCTCTAATGATGAAAACTTTAATGAGTTCAGACGTACGGGTTATCCATTTATCGTTAACGGTTCATCTGATCCAATCTTAACTTTTGCTTCTAAACAATCTGTTTCTACACACGTAGATAAATTGCCAACAAGAGTTTTGTATCCTCAAGAAGAGTATAACTTAAATCCAGCGAATGCTCCAAAAGGTATTAACAAATTTAGTTCATTAATCTTTTGGGATTTAAATTAATAAGTAGACTCATTTAAATTATAATAAAATGAAAAAAATCTTTAATCAATCTGTAGCATTGT
>SEDG01000967.1 GCA_004295885.1 Pedobacter sp.
CGTAAAATTGCTGAGCTAGGTATTTATCCTGCGGTAGATCCACTAGATTCTACTTCTCGTATCCTTTCTCCAGCTGTTTTAGGCGATGAGCATTACAACACTGCTCAACGTGTGAAAGAAACTTTGCAACGTTATAAAGAATTACAAGATATCATCGCGATTTTAGGTATGGACGAATTATCTGAGGAAGATAAATTGACAGTATCTAGAGCTCGTCGTGTTCAACGTTTTTTATCTCAACCTTTCCACGTAGCTGAGCAATTTACAGGCTTAAAAGGTGTATTGGTAGACATTAAAGATACCATCAAAGGATTTAACATGATCATGGATGGCGAAGTTGACGAATATCCTGAAGCTGCATTTAACTTAGTTGGTAGCATCGAAGAAGCTATCGAAAAAGGTAAAAAATTATTAGCAGAATCAAACTAGTATATAGTAGTTAGTACTCAGTATAAAGATATTCTCTTGCCTAAGTACTAATTTTATTAAATTCATTTAGTGGACTGTTCTAAATACTAACTACTAAATACTAACTACTAAAAGAATGACTTTAGAAATATTAACTCCAGATAAAAAAGTTTTCGAAGGCGATGTAACTGCAGTTACCGTTCCAGGAACTTTAGGTTCTTTTCAGATTTTGAAAGACCACGCTCCTATTATCTCTACTTTAGAAGATGGTCCGGTAATTATTAAAGGAAGCAGATGAATATAGCGGAGTTGTAAATATTCATCGGATGACTAATCACGCTAAAAGCACACCAATAGTTCTCTCAACATTAAGGAATTAAGAAAATGAAATCTTAATACCTCTAATTGCTGAATGTTTATTTTTTGAAAAGCAAAACCTGTATTTCATTTAAAAGTTGGTCCTGCTTTCGCCTCTAGCCCGAAATCCCGATAGCTATCGGGACGGGGCTGTCGGCTCAATCAGGTTTAGTTTATGCAGGTCTTTGCAACTATGAGGGGTTTCCTTGCACAGTCTTTACCAAACTAGCCCTGACGGTAACGAACACAAAGCGAAGCGATGTAAAGTGCCTGCCTGCC
>SEDG01000325.1 GCA_004295885.1 Pedobacter sp.
ATTACTGTTCCAGCTTATTTTAACGATGCACAACGTCAGGCTACAAAAGAGGCTGGTGAAATTGCTGGTTTAACTGTAAAACGTATCATTAACGAGCCAACTGCAGCTGCTTTAGCTTATGGTTTAGATAAAGCGCACAAAGACATGAAAATTGTTGTGTTTGACTGTGGTGGTGGTACGCATGATGTTTCTGTTTTAGAATTAGGTGATGGCGTATTTGAAGTAAAATCTACTGACGGTGATACACACTTAGGTGGTGATGACTTTGACCACGTTATTATTGACTGGTTAGCTGCTGAATTTAAAAACGAAAACGGAATGGATTTAAGTCAGGATCCAATGGCGTTACAACGTTTAAAAGAAGCTGCTGAAAAAGCTAAAATTGAATTATCTAGCACAACTTCTACAGAAGTTAACTTGCCATATATTACTGCTGATGCTAGCGGACCAAAACACTTAGTTAGAACTTTAAGTCGTGCTAAATTTGAGCAATTGGCTGGAGATTTAATTAAACGTACAATTGATCCTTGTAAATCTGCTTTGAAAAACGCTGGTTTAAAAGTTGGTGATATCGACGAAATTATCTTGGTGGGTGGTTCAACTCGTATTCCTGCTATCCAAGATGCTGTTAAAGCTTTCTTCGGTAAAGAGCCTTCTAAAGGTGTGAACCCTGATGAAGTTGTGGCAATTGGTGCTGCTATTCAAGGTGGTGTTTTAACTGGTGAGGTTAAAGATGTATTGTTATTAGATGTTACTCCACTTTCTTTAGGTATTGAAACTATGGGTGGCGTAATGACGAAGTTAATTGAAGCTAACACTACAATTCCTTCTAAAAAAGCAGAAACTTTCTCTACAGCTGCTGATAACCAGCCTTCAGTAGAAATCCATATTTTACAAGGAGAGCGTCCAATGGCTGCTCAAAACCGTACAATTGGTCGTTTTATTTTAGACGGTATTCCACCAGCACCTCGTGGTGTGCCTCAAGTAGAAGTTGCTTTTGACATTGATGCTAATGGTATTTTACACGTAAGCGCTAAAGATAAAGCTACTGGTAAGGAGCAAAAAATCCGTATCGAAGCGTCTTCTGGTTTAACTGATGAAGAAATCAAGAAAATGAAAGAAGAAGCTGAAGCAAATGCTGAATCTGATGCTAAACAAAAAGAAGAAGCAGATAAAATTAACGGTGCTGATGCTTTAATTTTCTCTACTGAGAAACAATTGAAAGAGTTTGGTGATAAATTATCTGATGATAAAAAAGCACCAATCGAAGCTGGTTTAGAGAAATTAAAAGCAGCTCATTTGTCTCGTAACTTTGCAGATATTGATGCAGCTCAAGAAGAATTGCAAGCTGCATGGAATGTAGCTTCAGAAGAAATGTACAAAGCAGGTGAGCAACCTCAAGGTGATGCGCCACAAGCTGATGCTCAACAGGGTGGCGATACTGTTACTGATGTTGATTTTGAAGAAGTAAAAGACGAAGAGAAGAAATAAGTCTTGAGTCAAAGTCCTAAGTCGAGAGTCTTAGGTTTATATAAAAAGCGTCGCTGATTAAGTTCAGCGACGCTTTTTTGTTTATTACGTCATTGCCAGGAACAGCGTGTCCCGAGTGTTCGGGAAAGCAATCTTAAAGCGATTGGTATTTGAAAACGATTGGTAGTGGTTTATGGCTAGAGCAGTCCCGCTATTCGTTTCTCCCGATGAAAAATCGAGATTCACTGCTATCGGGTTTATAATTTAAAGGTAGGCGCTTTTGGGAAGCTTTTAAAGTGAAGTTGCATGATCTACATTTTGTAGAAAACAAAAAGGTTCGAGTTAAATTACTCGAACCTTTACTGGTTAATATTTTAATGGATACTTAGCTCCATAAATTTTCTGGATAAGCTCCATCTTTCACAAGCTGGTCTATACTAGCTTGAACAAATGGTTTATCTTCTTTATAAGTAACACCAAACCATTGGTTAGATGTAGGTACTACTTTAAAGTCTGCTGCATTATTTTTAACAAGGTTCTCTCCAATCAATGGAATAAAGAACTCTGCTTTAGGCTTATCTTTGTTAGCTAAAGCAAACTCTTTAAATAACTCTTCAGTTATTTTGAAAACAGCAGGAGTAAAGCCCCAGAAATTCATTGAAACTGGTGTTTCGAAATCTAATGGATATTTTTTATCGTCTTCTTCATAAACAATGGTATCCCCATCTTGAAATACTTTAGTGCGTTCTACAATTTCCGTCAAATTGCCAGCATCATCAACTTTGCACACGCCGCGAGAAACAGCACCAAAATCTGACAAAGTTTTTCCTATTTGATAACCAATTATGGAAAAATTACTGTCATTAGCTTCTTCATTTAAGAAATCAACCATTTTTTTATAAGCATCAAAGCCGTAAAAATCATCAGCATTAATAACACAAAAAGGCTCTTTAACAACTTTTCTTCCTGATAAGATAGCATGAGCAGTACCCCAAGGTTTTTCTCTATAGATTTCTTCTTCGATACCGAATTGTTTTAAATCGAAGTTTTGAAACACGTAATCTGTTTCAATTTTACCCTTAAGTTTGGGATCAAAAATACTTCTAAAGTTTTCTACAAACTCTTCTTTGATAATAAATACAACCTTGCCGAAACCAGCCTTAATTGCATCATATATAGAATAATCGATGATGGTTTCGCCGTTTGGGCCAAAGCCATCAATTTGTTTCATGCTTCCGTAACGGCTTGCCATACCAGCAGCCAAAATTAGTAAGGTTGGTTTCATTAAGTCAATATTTTTTTAGGATTTTCAAATATAAGTTTTAAAAGCCAAAAATGCCACCACTTCTTGAGCGAGGTTTCTTGCCAGTTAACATTCCGAAGAGACCTCGTACAATTTCTTTGCCAATCTGGCGAGTTATTGTTGCACCCATTACCTGTTCTACGATACTTTTTTCTCCAGCTTTGGGTTTGTTATCTTCTTGAACTCTTTTTTGTTCTGCTACAGCTGCCTTAACTTCATTTTCTTCGGCCATTTTCTGATTAATTCTATCAGTTAACATTTCAAACGCGCTAACAGGGTCTATGGCTTTTTGGTATTTTGTAAACAATGGACTGCTTTGCATTAGTTTTTCACAATCTATGGCTGCCATTGGTCCCATAACTGCTCTTGGAGGAGTTAACATGGTAGCGGCAACTTCTGTTGGTATACCTTTTTCGTTTAGAACTGTAACTAAGGCTTGGCCAGTTCCTAAGGAGGTTAACATTTTATCGATTTCGTAAAAATCTGATTCAGGGTAAGTATTAACCGTTTTCTTTAAAGCATCAACATCATTTGGAGTAAAAGCCCTTAAAGCATGTTGTACTCTATTTCCTAATTGTGCTAAAACGGTTTCAGGAATATCCATTGGCGATTGTGTACAAAAGAAAACGCCAATTCCCTTAGAACGGATTAATCTAATTATGGTATTTACTTGCTCTAAAAAAGCTTTTGGAGCATCGTTAAATAGTAAATGTGCCTCATCAAAAAAGAAAAC
>SEDG01000326.1 GCA_004295885.1 Pedobacter sp.
GGTGCTGCTTTAGTTGAAGCGATTGTACGTGATGAGAAAAAATTGTTCACTTGTTGTGTGGCTTTAGAAGGCGAATACGGACAAAGTGATATCTGTTTAGGCGTTCCTGTAATCGTTGGGAAAAACGGATGGGAAAAAATCATCGACTATAAACTAAATGATGCAGAACAAGCTTCATTTAACAAAAGTGCTGATGCTGTGCGCAACATGAATAGCGTATTGGCAGAAATGAAATTAGTGTAAATATTGGTTAAATGTATAAACCGTTTAAATTGGTTAATTGTCATTATACAATTAATCAATTTAAACAATTAACCGATTAAACAATAAAATGAGGACAATCACTGTTCCCCTAACCTTAATCAACTTACAAGACGACGGTTTCCACCTTTTGGTGGAAATTGTTGTTTTTGGCGAAAAATTATTTGCGGTGTTAGACACAGGGGCATCTCGTTCTGTATTTGACAAAGGCTTTATGGAACATCATATCCAAGAACTTTCTGAAAGCCAAGAAACGCAAGCCGCCACAATTTTCAGCACATCAACCACTTTACAAGGTGTAATTCCCAAACTTAAAATAGGTGGATTAATCTTAAAACAGTATGATGCCGTAGCTTTAGATTTGCAAGGCGTAAGTGATACCTATATTCAAATGGGACATCCTTCAATTGCTGGAATAATTGGCGGCGACATCTTGATGAAGTTTAATGCAAAGATTGATTACAAGCAAAAACTTTTAAGATTGTATAAGTAATGGCTGATATTGTTAAATTGCGCAATTGTTAGATTGTTAACCGTACATAAACCTATCCTTCCGTTATCTCAGCTATTAAATGACCATCTACAAAAAGTTTCTTTTTCTTATTTTAATCTTCATATCGGTAAATGCAGTTGCGCAGCAAATTAAGATTATCGAAAAACCAATCATATTTGACGCAACGCGTACGCAGTTATCCTTAGATTATTTAAAGAGAAGGCATAACTTGGTTCAAAAAACACCAACCATTGTACCGTCTATGGTTGTTTTACACTGGACTGCCTCAAAAACGATGATGGGAACTTACAATGCTTTTAACAAATCTATTCTGCCGAGTTCTCGTAAAGCAATAGCAAATGCAAGTAGCCTAAATGTATCTTCTCATTATTTGGTGGATAGAGACGGTTCCATTTATCAATTATTACCTGATACAACTTTTGCCCGTCATGTTATTGGTTTAAACTATTGTGCCATTGGCATTGAAAATGTTGGAAGTGATAATTATCCGCTAACAAATGTTCAACTTTTAGCTAACGAAAAATTGGTCCGTTATTTAGCTGCCAAGTATAAAATCCAATACCTAATCGGACATTACGAACACACTTTGTTTAAAAACACTTCTCTTTGGCGAGAAACCAATCCATACTATCATTCAGATAAAATAGATCCTGGTAAAACGTTTATGAAAAATATACGTGAAGAGTTACAAGACTTAAATCTAAAAGGCGCTCCAGTCAGGCTAAAATAATTCTTGTTTTGTTTAATGGTTTATGATTAACTTTAGTTAAACCAAACAAACAGAGATATGAAATTTTTAAAAGTATTAGGGATAATTATTGTCGTGTTGGCAGTAATTGTTTTAGTTGGCGGCATGTTCTTGCCTAAAACCTACACGGTAAGTCGCAGCACCGTCATTAACGCTCCAGACAGTGTTATCTACAAAAACATTGCAGATTATAATGAATTTTTGAAATGGAATGCTTGGTCGAAGATGGAATCTGGGATAAAAGTTAAGATCAGTGGACCAATTGCCAAACCATCCCATTTTTATGAGTGGGAAGGCGACAAAACAGGTCAAGGTTCTATGAAAATTACTAAAGTTGAACTAAACAAAATGGTAGATATGGAACTAAGATTTATTAAACCGTTTGAAAGTTTAGCCGATACGCGTTTTGACATTGTTCCAGAAGGTTCTGGCAACAAAGTTACTTGGACAATGAGTGGCGACAATAATTTAATGGGCAAATGGATGGGCGTTTTCATGAGTATGGACAAGATGATTGGAAAAGATTTTGAGGATGGCCTTAAATTCTTGAAAGAGAAATCTGAAATAGGGAAGTAATACTCAGTTTGCAGTTATTAGTTTTCAGTTCTAGATCGACAAAAAACTAAGAGATAAAGCTTAAACTTTGTCAAAATTCTTTCCGGCTCGCTAAGAATTTTGACAAAGTCACCCCTTAAGAACTTCTGACTTTGTAAAATAAACCCGCTTTCCCTAATGCCGATTCTTCTCCGGCAGTGGAGAAAGCGGGGCTGAATTTATCCAAAAGCACTGTAAGTGCTTTTCAAAAAATATTGGACAAGATAAATTGCCACAATCAATAAAAAATCGGCTTCAAAATGGCGATTAGTTTAAATAAAAAACCCTTCAAGAATAAACTTGAAGGGCTCAGTTCGCTTTCAGCTTTAGTCTTTAGACTCTCAGCTTTTTAAGCATCAATCTTCGCGTATTTTGCATTACGCTCAATAAACTCTCTACGAGGCGCAACTTCATCGCCCATTAACATAGAGAAAGTATGATCGCATTCTGCAGCATTTTCTATTGTTGCTTTTAACAAAGTACGTCTAGCTGGGTCAAGAGTGGTATCCCACAATTGCTCAGCATTCATCTCACCCAAACCTTTATAACGTTGGATGTGAACACTTTCTTCCTTACCTGCACCTTTTAAACGTTGTACTGCAGCATCACGTTGTACGTCATTCCAGCAATATTCAAACTCCTTACCTTTTTTAACTTGGTAAAGTGGTGGTGCAGCGATGTAAACATAACCAGCTTCAATTAATGCCTTCATGTAACGGAAGAAAAATGTTAAAATCAACGTGGTAATGTGCGACCCGTCGATATCCGCATCCGTCATAATTACAATCTTGTGGTAACGAAGTTTAGTAATATTTAAGGCTTTATCGTCCTCAGGTGTTCCGATACTTACACCTAGAGCGGTAAACATATTTTTAATCTCGTCGTTTTCGTAGATTTTGTGCTCCATTGCTTTCTCCACGTTCAGGATTTTTCCTTTTAATGGTAAAATAGCTTGGAAATTACGATCACGGCCTTGTTTAGCAGTTCCACCTGCGGAATCTCCCTCTACAAGATATAACTCACATTTTTCTGGATCACTATCAGAGCAATCGGCAAGTTTGCCTGGTAAACCAGAACCGCCCATTACGCTTTTACGCTGAACCATCTCGCGAGCCTTACGAGCTGCTGCCCTAGCCGTAGCTGCTAAAATAACCTTGTTAACGATCATTCTAGCTTCTTTTGGATATTCTTCTAAATAAATACCCAAAGCCTCGCCTACTGCAATATCTACAGCTCCCATAACCTCACTATTACCTAACTTGGTTTTGGTCTGACCTTCAAATTGTGGTTCTTGAACTTTTACAGAAACAACAGCCGTTAATCCTTCTCTAAAGTCATCACCAGTGATTTCGAATTTCACATTCTTAAGTAAACCAGATTTCTCAGC
>SEDG01000327.1 GCA_004295885.1 Pedobacter sp.
CGTAATGGTCAGGCGGTAGATTTAAAAGTTCCCGAAACCGTTTTAAATAGCATTAGCGAGTATGGCATCCAAGAATTTGTGGCGCCAAGGATGGAAACTAAAAAAATTAAAAGCGTTACAGACCATACGCCAGAAAAGGTTTCGTTCTGGAAAAAGATTAGAGGAGTACAGCCAGTTAAAACCGTAGCTCCGGCATTTGATGCGGGTGTTAAAGCAGGCGATAGCGTGTTGGCTGTCAATGGAACTCCAGTTCGTTTTAGAGATGAAATAGTCGCTGTAGCTGAAAAGGCTGCAGGTAAGGTAATCACTTTAACTGTGTGGCGTAACGGTAAAACTATTGACCTTAAACCTAAAGTTGCCGCAGATGGGACGCTTGGAGTAATTTTTGGAGCTAAACCATTACATCAAACACACGTTAGTTATGGTTTCTTAGAATCTTTCTCGGTTGGTACAACAAAAGCGTGGACTACTTTTGCCGACAATGGTAAAGGAATTTGGAAAATGATTACAGGCAAAGTAAGTGCCCGTAACATCAGCAGTCCAATTGGTATAGCCCAAGTTTACGGTTCTGAGTTCGAGTGGGAGAATTTCTGGCGCTTAACTGGATTAATTTCTATGGCACTTGCATTTATGAATTTATTGCCAATTCCAGCTTTAGATGGTGGTCACGTTGTGTTTTTAATTATCGAAATGATTATCAGAAGACCATTAAGCGATAAGTTTATGGAAAGAGCACAAGTTGTTGGTTTTGTTATTTTATTGAGTTTAATGGTGTTTGCCTTTGGTAATGATATCATGAAACTTTTTGGTAAATAAACTTTAGGTTAGGGCTTAGAGGTTAGTGTTCAGAAATTAGCTCATCCCTAAACCCTAACCCCTAAACTTTAATTAATGAACTATTTCGAGCTTTACGAGCTACCAGTAAGTTTTAATCCAGACCAACAATTGGTAAAGCAGAAGTTTTACGAGTTGAGCAAGAAGTTTCATCCAGACTTTTATATCAATGAAGGTCAGGAGAAGCAAGATGAGGTTTTAGAGCTTTCTACAGTAAATAACAAAGCATTTCAGGTTTTAAAAGACCCTCAAAAACGTTTGCACTACATCCTTGAGCTTAAAGGCCAATTGGTAGAAGGAGAAAATTATGCCTTGCCACAAAGTTTTCTAATGGAAATGATGGACGTGAACGAAGCTTTAATTGAATTAGAGTTCAATGCCGATGCAAAAAAACTAGCCGAATTAAAAGCTCAGATTACAGAAATAGAAAGTGTATTAAACGACGAGTTGACTTCGCTAACCTCATCCTTTGATACTAGTGAAGCTTCAGAACAAGAAAGTGCCTTAAAAGCGATAAAAGATATCTATTACCGTAATAAATACTTAGCCAGAATAAATGAAAGCTTACATAAGTTAGATAAAAATTAACCATCTACCATTTACCTTTTTCATCTACATCACATTATGTCATCCCTAACCTTATTCCGTAAAGTAGCCGTCGCCGAAGGTATTTCTTATTTATTGTTATTATTTGTAGCCATGCCTCTGAAATATTTAGCAGATATGCCTTTAGCTGTTAAATACACAGGTTGGGCTCACGGTTTGTTATTTGTTTTGTACGGTGTTTGTCTAATCATGGCTTGGCAAGAACAAAAATGGAAATTTGGCAAAGCGGTCTTAATTTTTCTAGCTTCTTTATTACCGTTTGCACCATTTGTTGTAGATAAAAAGCTAAAGGATGAAAAGTCTAAATAGATTTTTCTACTGCGTGTTCTCATCTTTAATTATTCGAATTTTTGCAAAGCAATTGCTGTGCAACGGATAATGTTAGCCCTGCTTTCCACTAAATCTTTGTGTTTTCTTCGACAAGCTCAGGATGACAACACAAAAGGATATCGCTGCAATCAGGTTTAGGAACGGTGGTTCTGTGCTACTATGAACGGTTTACTTGCACTGCCCGCTGTTAAATAGCCCTAATTGAAAGTGATAGCTCCCGATTTTTCATCGGGACTAAAGCAGAAAGCAGGAGCGACTTTAAAGAAACCAATACTGTTGCGCTTCAAAAAAATGCCAAATAAAAACTAAATTAGATTAGTAGGATTTTTTAAAGTAGATTCTCTAATATGCAATTCTGTGGGAATCACGCTGTATATAGGCTTAACCTTCGCTGCTTTTTCCTTGAGTCTAAAAAGCAATGTCCTAATAATTTCGTCTGCTATTTTCTCTGGCAATTGTGCAATTGCAGAGATAGTCGGGCTGGAGAATGACAACACATCAAAATCATCAAAACACAACATAGCTAGATTTTTGCCTATTGAAGGAGTGATTTTAAAAGCACGTAGCCCGTCCAAACAAAGGTAATTCGCCGCAAAAAACACAGCGTCAAGGTTTTTATTCGCCGTAATAAATTCAGTGATTTGGTTGATGGCGTGTTCAGTAGTGCTATAATCTATTTTTAATGTTGAAGGTTCTATCCTGGCATCGCCCATCGCCTTCAGATAACCGCTTAACCTATGCTCCATCTGAATTTCGTTGGTGTTTATGGTAATGAAACCGATACTTTTTTTGCCGTTATTTAACAAATGCGAGGTGCCGTTATACGTACTGTTAAAGTTATCGGTTATCACGTGGTCGCAATCTATAGATGGTAAATAACTATCAAAAAGTACCACAGGCACTTTTCCAGTAACTAAATCTGCAATAATTGGTTTAAGGTTTAACGATGGCGCAATAATAAAACCATCTATATGTCTTTCATTGAAGCTATCTATCAGTTCTTTTGTTTTTTTTATATCGTCTGATGTACTTGCACAAATGATTTTGTAATCGTTATTGGCAGCAATTTGCTCTATGTAATTGGCCACCTGAGCATAAAATGGTTGAGAAATATTATCGGCAAGAAAAGCTATAATTTTTGATTTGCCAGTTCTTAAGCCTTTTGCAAAGGCATTGGGTTGGTAACCTATTTTTTTTACGTAATCGAGGATTTTTTTTGCTGTTACCTTGCTGATGTTTTTTTCTTCCGCCAGCCCGTTAATTACAAATGAAACAGTTGTTATTGATAGGTTTAGTTCATTCGCTATATCTTTTATCGTCGTTTTCTTCGTCATTTTATTAAAGGGAGCTGGATTTAGTTAAGTCTTGGTTAAGGTAATTACATTTTAATAGTTATTCAATTTTGTGTCCCATTAAATAAAATCCCTATTAATAGTCGGCAGGAGAAGTTAATTCTTCTGCATAGTGCTGCTCAATTGTTTTATTGGGAGAAAAACAAAAAAGCTGGACCCTTCGCCTAACTTACTCTCAAAACCTATTCTTCCGCCTTGTCGGTCTATAAATTCTTTACACAAAACTAAACCTAAGCCCACACCTTTTTCGTTAGCTGTGCCATAAGCAGGTTTGGCTTTTATCGAAAAAATATCTTTTTGGTTGATGGCTGATATTCCTTGCCCATTATCACTAATTGTTATTTTACATTCATTATCCAATATTTTAGCCTCAACGCTAATGGGTCCTTCCATTTGAGATTTAGACCAATGCAACAAGTTAGAAAGCATTTGCATTGCATTGTCGGTAGATTTAAGTAAGGCTTGTTCAATTGTTCTGCGCTCAGAATTGTCTATCTCCACTTGATTGAGTAAGACAAGGTAGTTTTGTATGTTAGTTAGGGGAGACCTTAAGTCATGTGAGATAATGGACATTAACTTATTTTTTTCGCTATTACTTTCTTCCAGCTGATTTTTTTGCAATAAGATTTGCTCGTTGCTTTTTTCTACAACTATTGTTTTTTCTTCAGTAACCTTTTTCTCTTTGTCATAGCTTTTTTTGATGAATTTAATAACTATAAAAATTGCGATTACAGGGATGGGAAATGCTGTTACCCTGTCTATGAATTGTCCTTTCCCAGCTAAAAACGGGTGTTGTACTAAATGGGGATAATAAAACTCAAGCCAATGTAAAACGAAAAAACCTATCAAATAAATTAATAACCATGTTACATGTTGCTTATATGGTGAAATGGCAAATACCAACAA
>SEDG01000328.1 GCA_004295885.1 Pedobacter sp.
CCCATAATGGAAACAAATTCGCCTTGTTTAATGCTCGTTGTTACGTGACGAAGGATGTAACTTTTTACACCTTTGTTAGCGTAGTATTTTTCTATGTTTTTAAGTTCTATCATTTTGTAGTATCAAGTTGTTAGTATCAAGTATCAAGACATTGCAAAACACTTTAGTCTTTGGTCTTTAAGCTTTCAGCTTAATTATTCGTATTTCAACGCATCTATCGTATTAGCTTTTGCGGCTCGGTAACTTCTAAGTGTAACGGTGATTAATGTTATTGCCATAGATATGAGCATTGCCAGCACAAAAGGCCAAATGCTTAGATCTATTTTGTATTGAAAACTAGCTAACCATTGGTTTATAAAAATATAAGCCACAGGCCAAGCCAACATATTTGCAATTAAAACCATCCATAAAAATGAGCTATTCAGCATTTTAATGAGCTCTAAATTTGAAGCACCTAAAACTTTTCGAATGGCTATTTCTCGGGTCCTTTGTGTTGCAATGAAAGATATCAAGCCAAATAATCCAATGAATGAGATAAAAATAACCACACCAGCAAACACCTTAAATAAGGCTCCCATTATCCTTTCTGTTGTATAGTATTTTGTAATTTCATCATCTAGAAAGTTAACATCGTATACATAATCTGGGAAGGTAGTATTAAATGTTTTTTCAATTTCTTTTAGCGTGCCTACTAATTCCTTCGATTCTAGCTTTATAGCCAAATAAGCATAGTTTTTCTTCCTCGAGAATATGGCAATTGGTGCAATACCATCATGCAAAGAGTAATTGTTAAAATCTTTTACCACGCCCACAATCGGACCTTTTACACCCCACAAGCTAATTATTTTGCCAATGGCTTCATTTGGATTTTTAACATTTAACTTCTTTAAAAGTGTTTCGTTTACTACAAACTCTTTTATGGTATCACTTTTAGACAATACCCTACCTGCAAGTAGCGATAAACCAAAAGTGTTGAAATACGCTTCATCACCCAACTTGGTATTCACCTGAAAATCAGCATTTTTTGAACTGTTATAGGAAAAACTCGTTTCATTGTTATTTTGTGAGGATGGTGCCGCACTGTTGTACGCAACACTCTTAACTCCCTTGTGACCTAAAATTTGGCTCTTAAATGTATTTAATCTCAGCTGGCTAACGCTGTCCATTGGCACACTTATCATGGCAATTGATTGCGTATCAAAACCTAAAGATTTATCTCTGATGTAACTCATCTGTTTAATGATAACCAAAGTACTTACAATTAAGACCGCTGTGATTGCAAATTGGACTACAACCAATGTTTTGCGCAAACCAACACCACCAGCATTTGCTGTACTTACCCTATTTTTAATTGCCAATGCAATGCAATAAAAGTAATGAGAGACGTTTCGCTTAAGAATTGCCAAATTAACTGCTTGCGTCTACTACCCATAACTTTACGAACACCAACTTCTTTTGACCTACTGATTGCTTGTGCAGTTGCCAAATTTATAAAGTTGATACAAGCTGTTAACAACAAGAATAATCCGATGATGCTAATTCCGATGAGTTGTTTAATTGAAGTGATGTTGCCTGCAAAATTTCCATAACTATCATTATGGTGAATGTCATTAAGTGGCTGGAATGCGTGGCTTTCTTCTCCAGTTCCCTTTTCTACATAGTATTTTTTGATAAACTGTTTTAATGGCTTCTCTAGTTCTGCCGTTGTTGCACCTTTCTTTAATAGCACATAACATTCAGAGTTAGAAGAAACGGAGGTCCAGCTTTTACTATTTTTGTTTTCATAGGTTGCATAGCTGAAAATAATATCCAACGGAAAACTTGTATTTGGGCTGTAATCCTTAACTACGCCAGTTACTTTAAAATCTGTTTTGTTCTGAAAGTTGATGCTTTTGCCGATGGCGTTTTGCCAGCTTCCAAAATATGTTTTTGCTGTTTTTTCTGTCAAAACAACACTATTTGGTTCTTTTAACGATTGGTTTGGATTGCCCGAAAGCCATTTATAATCGAAAATTTCAAAAAATGAAGGTTCAGCATAAAACACATCTTCCGCGGTTTTAATTTCTGGTTTACCATTTTGAGAACGAACTTTTATAATTCCGCCTTCTTGTTGTATGGCAGCAACTTTTTCGAACTGAGAAAAATCACTTCGCATTGCTGGTGCCAACGGACGAGGAACACCTTGAGAGAAAAACTCATTACCATCAGGATATTTCCATTGGGAAGTTACGCGATATATCCTATCGCTATTAACGTAATCCTTATCATAACTTGTTTCATATCTCACAAAAATGAAGATGAGAATACAGCTAGCCAAGCCAACAGACAAGCCAAAGATGTTTATAGCAGTATATCCTTTGTATTTCCAAAGGTTGCGCAAGGCGATTTTGAGGTTGAGTTTAAACATTTTATTTAGTATTGAGTATTACGCTATGATATTCGAAATAAAGTTTACACATCTATATCTAAACTTTTTTCACTTTGATACTGGCTATGCCAATTTCATACCAAGCGAAATTCATAAAACAAGTACCTATAAATCAGATATTTATAAATTGAAACAACACAATATGTTCATTTTCGGACAATAGGCTGTACGCTTGCGAACGGTTAATTAAGGTAGAAGATGTTGAGTCGAAAGGCGGAAGGTTGTGGTTTTACTAATCCTACACCTTAATACCCTCTACCATAAAAATTTATTCGTATTTTAAAGCATCAATTGTATTTGCAACTGCAGCTTTGTAAGAGCGGATGCTTACTGTTAGTAAAGTAATAATCATGGTAATGCACATGGCTAAAATAAATGGCCAAACACTCAATTCCATTCTATAGGCAAAGCCTTTAAGCCACTCACTCACAATTAAGTAAGCAATTGGCCAAGCGACTAAATTTGCGATAAACACCATTAACAGAAAGGAACCATTTAGCATTTTTACCAACTCAAATGTAGTAGCGCCTAGAACTTTTCTTATTGCCATTTCTTTAGTGCGTTGTGTGGCTACGAAAGCCATCAGCCCAAATAAACCAATAAAAGAAATAAAAACAATTACTCCAGCAAAAACTTTAAATAGAATGCCCATTATTTTTTCGGTCTCATATTGGCTATTAATACTTTCATTCACAAAACTTGAATAATAAATCTGGTCTGGAAACAAACTATTCCACAATTGTTCAATTTTTTTATCTGCTGAGAATAAATGTTTAGTATCTAATTTTATGGCCGCCCTCCAATAATTATTTTTACCCTCAGAAATGGTTAACCCAGAAATATTATCTTTTAGCGATAAATCATTAAAATCTTTAATTACACCAATTATTGGAATATTTTGTCCGGTAGAGTTTATCAATTTACCTATGGCATCTTGTGGATTATTAATGTGAACCTTCTTTAGAAAGGTTTCGTTAACCACATATCCATTTGCTGTATCGCTTTTTGTAAATAGTTTTCCTGCAATTAATTTTAAATCGAACAAAGAAAAATAATCTTCATCGGCTTTCATTCGCCTTACTTCGAAATCCTTATTTTTTATTCCATTAAATGTAAAATCAGATGAGTTTATATTTGGCGACAAAGGCGCATCCTGACAATAACTAACTTTCTTAACACCAGGAATTTTTAACAATCTAGCTTTTAGGTTTTCGTGCTTTAGCCTATTCAAGCTATCATTTGGTAAGCTAATCATCATCACCTCGTTAGCGTTAAAACCTAGCTGTTTTTGTTGTACATACTCCATCTGGCGCATTACTACAATTGTACTGATAATTAAAATGATGGCAATTGAAAACTGTACTACTACCAAGATTTTACGCAAACTTAATCCACCATTATTCAACGTAATTTTACTTTTAATTGCTAATGCTGGAGTAAAACCCGACATGATGATAGCCGGATAAAAACCCGCCAGAAAGCCAACAAACAACACCAGACAAAGCATGAATACAAAAATGATTGGATGCTGAAGCAGACCAACAGCGATATTTCCTTTAAATAGATTTTCCATCTGAGGAATAGCTAATTCTGCTAATACACAAGCAATAAGCATTGCCGCTAACGTTACCAAAAAAGTTTCGGTTAAAAATTGCACAATTAGTTGTTTACGCAAACTCCCCATTACTTTTCTAACACCCACTTCTTTAGCTCTATTTATTGCTTGGGCAGTACTTAAATTAACAAAGTTGATGCAAGCAGTAATAATTAAAAAAAGGGCTATAATCCCCAATCCATAAATCTGGGTTTTACTAATAGTGAGGCTAGAAAAGTTATCATAATGCTCACTAAAATGAATATCTCGTAATGCTTCTAATTTGTTGTTTTGATTGCCTGCAACTTTTCTGTCGGCATAATTTTTCGTATTAAACTGCGCCAACGATGGTTCGATATCTTTAGCTTTTAAACCATCTTTTAACAATATGTAAAACTCATTTCCAGAACTCACACAATCCCAGCATTCATCATTTTTATTTGGATAAGTTTGATAACTTACCATTATATTAAGTGGGAAACTGCTGTTCTTTGGCATATCCTTAAATACACCACTAACTTT
>SEDG01000329.1 GCA_004295885.1 Pedobacter sp.
AATAGTTGTCGCAGTCAAATTGCAGAAGGCTATTTGAGGTATTTTTCAAAGGGCAAGGCAGAGATTTATAGCGCAGGTATCGAAACTCACGGCGTAAATCCAAAAGCTATTGAAACCATGGCAGCAGATGCAATTGATATTTCTAATCATACCTCAAACAACATTGATGAATATACAAACATTGATTTTGATTATGTAATCACAGTTTGTGATAATGCAAAAGAGAATTGTCCATATTTTCCAACAAAAGCAACTAAACTACATTATAATTTTCCAGATCCTGCTAAAGCTGTAGGAACTGAGGCAGAAGTTAAAGCGCAGTTTGCAGGCGTAAGAAATATGATAAAGACTTACTGCGAAAATTTTGTGAACGAATATCTATGAGATATCCTTTTGAAACATTTTTCTAGCTTTGCCTAATGAGCTACCTCAACCTATTTGATTTTAAGCAAAAGATAAATTACAAAACAGAAATCTTAGCAGGTTTAACAGTTGCAATGACAATGATTCCAGAATCACTTTCATTTGCAATTCTTGCTGGTTTTCCGCCTTTGACAGGTTTATATGCTGCTTTTATAATGGGTTTGGTTACTTCTGTTTTTGGCGGTAGACCAGGCTTGGTTTCTGGAGGAGCAGGAGCTACGGTAATTGTGTTAATTGCTTTAATGAAATCTAATGGTATAGAGTATGTATTTGCTGCGGTTGCGTTGGCAGGTATCATTCAAATTTTGGTCGGAGTTTTTAAATTTGGAAAATTTATTCGGCTGGTGCCGCAACCTGTAATGTTTGGCTTTGTAAACGGATTGGCAATAGTGATTTTCATGTCGCAGATTAGCCAATTTACGATACAAGGCACCGAAACTTGGCTTTCTGGCTCGGCTTTATATGTTATGTTAGGTTTGGTAGCACTAACCATCGCTATCGTTATTGGCTTTCCGAAAATCACAAAGGCAATTCCAGCATCATTGGTTGCTATTTTTGTGGTGTTCGCCATCGTAGCTGGCTTTGGTATTCATACCAAAACAGTAAATGATATTGCTTCGGTTGCTGGCGGATTTCCTCCTTTTCATATCCCAAAAATCCCTTTAAATTTTGAGACGCTAAAAATCATTTTTCCCTATGGTTTAATCATGGCATCTGTAGGTTTAACAGAAGGTTTGTTAACCTTAAACTTGGTTGATGAAATTACAGCCACAAAAGGAAATGGCAATCGGGAATGCATCGCTCAAGGAAGTGCTAATATATTAAATGGATTTTTCTTCGGAATGGGAGGTTGCCCAATGATTGCCCAAACTTTAGTTAATCTATCCGCAGGTTCTAGAGCTCGTTTATCAGGCATTGTAGCAGCACTTACTATTTTATTAATTGTTTTATACGGTGCGCCAATTATCGGCAAATTGCCAATGGCGGCGTTAGTGGGCGTTATGATTATGGTGGCAATCGGCACTTTTGAGTGGGCCAGTTTTAAAATCATCAACAAAATGCCAAAACACGATATTTTTGTCGGGATTTTGGTTGCTGCAATTACCGTATTGCTTCATAATTTAGCTTTAGCCGTTTTAATAGGGGTAATTGTTTCGGCGTTGGTATTTGCTTGGGAAAGCGCTAAACGCATTCGGGCAAAAAAATACATTGATGAAAATGGCATAAAACATTATGAGATTTTCGGCCCTCTATTTTTTGGTTCAACGGCAGCCTTTGCAGAAAAGTTTGATGTAGCTAACGACCCAGAACAAATCATCATCGATTTTAAGCAAAGTAGAATAAATGACATGAGCGCAATTGATGCTGTAAATAAAATTACAGAGCGTTATGCAAAATTAAACAAGACTGTAAAATTATATCATTTAAGCGCAGATTGTAGGCAATTATTGAAAAACGCAGATGAAGTAATTGAGGTGAATATCTTAGAAGACCCAACTTACAAGGTTGCCAATAGATAACAAAAAACCTCATCCAAAATTAATTGAATGAGGCTGTTTATGAGATTAATCTATTCTCTATTTCCTATTCACCATTTCCTGCTTCAACCAGCCCAGGAACTTTAACCATTTCATTTACATCAGCTGTATAATCTACGCCAGCTACTTGGAAACCAAATAAATTAAAGAAATCAGTTTTATAACCAGCTAAATCGCCAATATTTGGCAAATCTTCAGTTGTTGCTTCAGCCCATAATTTTGCAACCTGTGCTTGTACATCTTCACGCATTTCCCAATCGTCAATTCTAATTCTGCCTTTTTCGTCTAAAGGAACAGCATCTCCAGTATATAATCTATTTTGGAATAAACGTTGAATTTGCTCAATACAGCCTTCATGGATGCCCTCTTCTTTCATGATTTTATACAAAATTGAAATGTATAAAGGAATTACCGGAATAGCAGAACTTGCTTGGGTTACTAAAGCTTTATTAACCGAAACGTAAGCTTTTCCATTTACATCAGCTAATTTATCAGTAATGGTAAATGCAGTTGCTTCTAAATGGTCTTTTGCCATACCAATTGTACCCTTACGGTATACCGCTTCGGTTACAGCAGGGCCAATATAAGAATAAGCAACAGTTGTAAAGCCATCAGCTAATAGGTTTTCAGTCTTTAAGGCATCAATCCACATTTCCCAATCCTCACCGCCCATTACAGCAATCGTATTATGAATTTCTTCTTCATTAGCAGGCTCAATTGATACTGTAGAAACCACTCCTGTATGAAAATCTACAGTTTTATTAGAGAAAGAACCGCCTATTGGCTTTAATACCGAACGATGCGTGATACCTGTTTTTGGATTAGTTCTAATCGGAGAAGCTAAACTGTAAATTACTAAATCTATCTGACCTAAATCAGCTTTAATCAAGTCGATGGTTTGCTGTTTTACTTCATTAGAAAAAGCATCGCCATTAATACTTTTTGCATATAAACCTGCTTTGTTAGCTTCCGTTTCAAAAGCTGCAGTATTATACCATCCTGGTGAAGCAGTTTTTCCTTCTTGAGGTGGTTTTTCAAAATAAACGCCAATTGTAGCAGCGTCAGAGCCAAAAGCACTTGTAATTCTCGATGCCAAACCAAAACCAGTTGAAGCACCAATTACCATCACTTTTTTAGGGCCGTTAATGGCACCTTGAGATTTAATATAGTTAATTTGATTAATTACGTTTTGCTCACAACCTTTTGGATGCGCAGTTAAACAGATAAATCCTCGTACTCTAGGTTCAATAATCATATTTTTCTTGCTAGTATTTTAATATCCGCGGTTTTTTTGCCCACGTTTTCAAATCAAAATTATCCTTATTTTCTTTCCATTCCAAATATATAGTTTATTAGTTCATTGGTCATTGGTTCATTAGTCAATGTAGAACTGTAAACTGCTAATTGAAAACTGAAAACTATTAGTAAAACAATGGCAGTATTTTATCGGTGAGAGCAGTCCCGCCCTCGCTTCTGCCGTAAAGAACGGCATCTCGCTAAGTCGGGTTTATTTAACA
>SEDG01000330.1 GCA_004295885.1 Pedobacter sp.
GTTTATAAAGGGCAGGCAAATTATTTTTTAGATATTACCACAAGAAGTGGAAAAGGACCTTGGATAGTTAAAACGCCAGGTATGTATATCTACAGACCCCTTCCCGTTTACATAGCTAAAGAGTTTTACAGTCCGAAATATAATGCTAATAATAACACCACTCCAGACTATCGGTCTACCATTTTTTGGGATGCAAATATGGTAACTGATGAAAATGGAAAAACCACCATATCATTTTATGTCGCAGATAAGCCTGGCACTTACACTATAAAAATTGAGGGAACGGATCTGTTTGGCAGGTTTGGCTACCAAAAAAGCACAATCAAAATATTAGGGCCTAAAGAATCAAAATAAACTATACTGTTATGAAAGGTTTCTTCATCGTATTGATCGTGCTACTGTTTTCTGCAACGTGCCTTAATGCGCAGCAAAAACAGCTTCTGAATGAGAAAATTAATGCGTTTGAAAAAACCTTCCCTAAGGAAAAGCTTTATTTAACGTTTGATAAACCGTACTATAATCTTGGCGATACAGTTTGGTTTAAATCTTTTTTACTCAATGAAAACCTTACAAGCAGTAGTCGCTCAGACAAAATCTATGTTGAACTTTTTAATGACAGCTCGAAATTTATAAACAGGATAGCTATTGCACTTAATAACGGTTTGGGTTATGGAGATTTGCTTATTAACAAAGGCCTTAAATCAGGCACATATCTCATCAGGGCATATAGCAATTGGCAACAAAACTTTGGTGATGATTACTTTTTTGTTAAAAGTTTTTATGTAGGTAATGCAGACCAAAAGACATGGTTATTAAGCTCAACGCAGCAGTTAGCTGTTAATGGTGAAAAGCGCACCTTAGACTTAAATGTAAAAATAACAAACATTAAAAATGAACCAGCAGGATTAAAGGACTTAGAAGTTTATTTAATGAATGATAAGAAAAGGTTAATGCGGACCGAAATACAAACTTCTCTTGATGGAAAAATAGCGGTTAGCATCCCGATTACGTCCGAAAAAATTACTGGAAATTATAACTTCCACATCGTGGATCAAAGGGATAAAGACAGGCATGTTGTATTGCCGATTATTTTACAAGAAATAGAACAAATTGATCTGCAATTTATGCCCGAAGGTGGATACATGGTAAATGATATTTTCGGAAAGGTAGCTTTCAAAGCAATAGGAGCAGATGGGATGGGGAAAAATTTTGAGGGGAAAATTCTTAATGACAAAAATGAAGTGTTAGCTGAGATTAAATCAACACATAAAGGAATGGGCAGCTTCTACCTATTACCGAAAGCAGGCGAAAAATATTATGTGAGTTATACCCTGTTAGGTGCAAAAGAACAGAGGCAAGCATTGCCCCTTGCAAAACCAGAGGGAACAACACTCAGAGTAGATCATCTAAGCAGGCCAGATTCGATGTTGGTTTATGTTAAGGCGAATGGCAGCAAAAAAGTAGATGGTTACAAACTAGTTGCCCAAGCAAATGGCGAAACAATATTTAGCATTCCGATAAATCTAAAAGATGGCTTCATTAACCTTAAACTGCCCAAGGTGGACTTTCCTGATGGGATTTTACACCTCACTCTTTTTGCTCCAGATCTTGCCCCATTAAATGAAAGGCAGGTTTTTATTAATCGCAATCAAAAAATTAATCTTAATATAGAAATTAACAAAAGCACTTACAACGTTAAAGATAGCGTGGCGTTAGAAGTTACTGCCACTAAAGAAGATGGATCTCCCTTAAGTGGCAGCTTTGCAATCGCTATTACCGACGACGGGCAAATTAAACAAATACAAAATGATAACAACATTATTAGTTATTTCTTGTTACAGAGTGATTTAAAAGGAAATATTGAAGATTCAGGTTGGTATTTCAGCAATGAGGATCCATCGAAGTTGTTGGCGCTTGACCATTTATTGTTGACACAAGCTTGGGTGGGTTATAATTGGAATGAGATTTTAAATAAGGAAAGAATACCAGAATTTAAACCCGAAAAAGACAATATCATCAACGGAAGGTTAACTAACTTATTTAAAAAACCGGTACCAGACATTAACTTAACCTTACTTTCTTTAGGCAAAAATATTTTCGTAACCGATACTGTTAGCAATGCCGATGGAAGGTTTTCATTTCGGAATTTGCCAACCTTAGATACTGCGGCTTACCTCATAAAAATAAAAAAAACCAACGGAAAAACTTCTACTGCATTATTTGATGTAGATAGTTACAAGGCTGCAAATGACATTGGCTCGGTTAAACCTTTAAAAGCTTGGTATATCAATGCAGACAGTACATTAATAAATTACTATAAAACGAGCGAACAAAGAATAAAACAAGCTGAAAATAAAATCAAAAAACTAGAAGGGAATATGCTTAAAGAAGTTGTAATAACGGCACCTAAAACAGATTTGATCACCAATGAGACTTGGGATGCTCGACTTTCTAAAAGACTTACCGAAGCTGATTTAATTAAGCTGCAACGAAAAACAATTTATGAGTTATTAAGAGAAAAACTAGAAGGTTTTACCCGAAGCCATTATTGGCAAAGTTGTTTTGGACCGACAATTCGCCACGCAGAAGAGGATTTTGTTGTTGGAACACAGCAAGTACCGTGGATAAGGATTGACAAGATTGTTACGCCCTTTGATGTGACAAAAGACTTATTTAATTATTTAACCGCAGAAGACCTTAAAGAATTAGAGATTTATAAGGGCTGCGTTGTATATTATTTAGACATTACCACCCGAGGTAAAAGCGGACCTTATATGAGCAGACCAATTGGCAATTTTGTTTACAGACCTGTTCCTTTGTATATTGGAAAAGAATTTTATAGCCCGAAATATAATGTCAGTAATAACACTACAACTCCCGATTACAGGGCGACTATTTTTTGGGATGCCAACGTGGTTACAGACGAAAATGGGAAGGCCAAAATATCATTTTATGCGGCAGATAAACCCACTACTTACACTATAAAAATTGAGGGAACGGATCTGTTTGGCAGGTTTGGTTTCCAAAAAAGCACAATTAAAATCATCAACAAAACGGAATCTAAATAGCATGAAATCTTTATTTAACCCTCAAGAACGCCAAGAAATCATAGACCGCATTGCATCATTAAGCGAAGATAGTGTAAGGGAATGGGGCAAAATGTCTGCATCGCAAATGTTAGTACATGCACAAGCACCAATAAAAGTTGGTATTGGTGAATTGAAATTAAGTAGCAGCTTGATCTTTTTAATTTTAGGTCCAATCATTAAAAAGAAAATAATGAAGGAAGAACCTTTTGATAAAAACCTGCCGACCCATAAAAGTTTTATAGTAAGCTTCGACCCAAATCTAGAATCCGAAAAACAAAACCTCATCAACTTAATTAACAAGTTCGATGCTCAAAAAGATAACCTTGCCATTAAACATCCAATTTTTGGCAAAATGAGCACACAACAGTGGGATGTGCTGTTATGGAA
>SEDG01000331.1 GCA_004295885.1 Pedobacter sp.
TTATTGTGGCCTCCTGGTTGAGAAATATAAGTTGCATTAAGTTTTAGCTCATCGCATTTTTGCTTAAGCTGATTATTTGCAACGTAGAACATATCTGATGAACCACAATCAAAAATAATTGGTTTTTCATTTCCTTTTAATTGATTAATGTTTTCTATCACAGAGAATTTCTTCCATAACTCACTATTAGCTTGAGGGTTTCCCAATAAATCTCCCAGGCCAAATTTACCAAATCCATCTGATAATTTTATACCTCCACTGGTACTTCCTGCACCGCTAAACAAATCAGGTCTTTTTATAAAGAGATATAATGCGCCATGACCACCCATACTAAGTCCACTTATAAACACATTTTTGTCGTCTACTTTATATTTACTTTTGATGTCTGGATAAAGCTCATTAAAGAAAAAGGTTTCATATTGCCAATCGGATTTGACAGGGCTATTAAGGTACCAACTGCTAAACAAGCCATCGGGGCAAACAATGATAAACCCGTAGTCATCAGCATATTTCTGTGCATCCATGATATTGTTCCACTGCTTGTAGTTACCGCTGTAACCATGCAGCAAAAACATAATGGGCAGTTTATCAAGTTTTTTATAGTTTTTTGGTTTGAAAACCCAAGTGGTATCCGCCTTAGACAAATTTTTACTTTGATAAACGAGTTGCTCTTGCGAATAGGCCGAAAGCTGCCAGAAGAAGGTTACGGTTAAAATAATTAGTCGTTTCATTTAAAAATTATCGTGAATGTATGTCATTACCCTAACCATTTCTTTCCTAACGTCTGCAGTTGGAATAACAAAATTATTATTCATAAATGAGAATATTAAAACCCTTCCAGATTTTGTAAGTACATAGCCACTTTGATTATGGTTGTTAGAAAGACTACCTGTTTTACCAAATATAAAAGGGTTTTCTGTTTTTGGATAAGCATTTTTTAGCGTTCCTGTTTTTCCACCTGCAGGCAACATATTAAACAGTTTTTCTTGATTATTTACTTCGCCATAAATTAATTCTAAAAGCTTAACCATATCTCTCGGTGTAAATAAATTTCCCCTAGACAAGCCAGAACCATCTACCCATTTAGGTTTATTTTAAATCATCGCCTACTTTATTTCCATAAACCAACAAAAGCTGTTCTGCAATAAAATTATCGCTGGGTAGCATCATTTGTTTAAATACCGAATCGCTTTTAGCGTTATAAATAGTTTTTGCTGATGTTGGCATTTTCATGTTGATGATGCCGATGTATTTGTTTAAAGTGTCTGCTAATAGGTTAACCGTGGTTGAGTTTGACACTTTATATGGCACTTGTTGTCCGTACTTTGCTGCTATTTCGGTTTTTGGATAAACAAATCTATTGGTATTAAAGTCTCTCATTACTTTAAAAGGCTTTGCATTCGTGCTATCTAAAACGAAACAAGATGCGAAAGTTTGTGGCAATATGTCCATTTTACCTTTGTCTTTGGCACTTATCAAAACCATGTTATCAAACAATGGCAGTTCATTAATTTCCGCCTGATAATATTCATTGTAATCGTCCCATTGCCAGCCGTTTCCATAAAAATCTCCAGTATACCTGCCTGGTGCAAAAAACAGTTTTTTATTGGTTGATTTTAAAAGATTATAAGCGTTGACACCTTTCAGCTGCGTATGTAAAAATGAGGGGTCTCCAGTGCCCCAAAAAATAAGGGAATCACCTTGTTCTACATATCTTAACGAGGGAATAGAATCGGGCATCATTTTCAGTCCTGCGTAAAAAGTATAGAGTTTCGTGTTAGATGCTGGCGTGTAATATTTATCCGCATCTTTTTGGAAAATCATTTCCTTCTTTTGCATGTCATAAAGCGCAAAGCCAACTTGATATTTATCAATTATTTGAGAATTTTTAAATTCTTTGCTTACTTTATGTGAGATAATCTTATTCGTGGAACAAGACGAAAATATTATCGCAAAAAGAAAAATCAAATATAACTTGTGCTTTTTATTAATCAGGGAATGGTTTTCCATTTATATATCCATTATTGATAGAAATGTGCGCCCTAATTTATTAATTTAGTTTCATGAAATCTTGGCAAAGGGTAATAATATTCCGTTCACTATTAGCTTTTAATTTGTTAATAGGATTGCAAATAGGTTTATTACCCCAGTGCAAGGCGCAAACTTTTAGTTTTCCCGACAAACAAAAAAGATCTTCTATTAATTTTGAGTTCATTAAAAATCTGATCGTAATACCTATCTATATCAACAATAAAGGCCCTTATAACTTTATTTTAGACACAGGTGCAGGCCCATTAATTATTACCGAGCCCACATTAATAGACACGCTTGGACTTAAAAATTTACGCTCAACTAAAATCCGTGGTTTAGGGCAGGGCGATGAAATTGATGCTTATATTACCGGAGAGCTAAGTGTTCAAGTAAAAGAGGCCAATATTAACAATATTCCAACAGCTATATTAAAAAAGGACATCTTTAACCTATCTAGTTATTTGGGTAAAAAAATCCATGGCATAATTGGGTTCTATTTTTTTAATAGTTTTGTGGTAAGAGTAAATTATACCAATCAACGGGTTAGTTTTAGCGCTCCAGATGCCCAAACAAAAAAAAGAGGTTTAAAATTCCCGATTGAGATACAAAATAAAAAACCCTACATAACGGTGGATATAACAACGCCACAACTAAAGCAGATAAAGGCGAAATTAATTGTTGATTGTGGTGCAGGCCATGCTTTATCAATGGAAGCATTAAATGGCGCTCCTTTTCCCCTACCAGATTCTAGTGTTGCGGCGAATTTAGGTGTTGGCTTAAGTGGTCCGATTGATGGCCGGATTGGCAGAATTCCTCTTTTGAAGTTGGGTAATTACAAATTTAAGGAAGTTATAACGGGATTTCCTGCCTTCGAATCTGTCGCTGCACAGATTGGTTATAATTCTCAAGACGGAAATCTTGGTGCAGAATTTTTAAGGAGGTTTGATATGACTTATGACTATCCGAATAACGCGATTTATTTCAAGCCAAATCAAGGTTATAATTCACCTTTTGATCATGATATGTCTGGAATGGAAGTTTATACAGACCCGGATGATAACAAAAGATACTTTATCGGCAGAATAGAACCCGAATCTCCTGCAGAAAAATATGGTTTCAAGGAACAGGATGAGATTATTGTAATCGATTTTAAAATCGCTGAGTTGTATTCACTTGAAGAAATCACAAAACTATTTAAATCTGATAACGGCAAAACGATCCTTTTAGAAATTATCAGGGATAATAAAAACATCATTAAACTTCTTAAACTCAAGAGGCGAATCTAGACTCCTAAGCCCACTATTAAGTATGAAAGCAGCACTTTTTATTTTTTTCATTACCCTAAGCTCAATTACATTTGCTCAAAACGTTGACTCTCTAACTTTGGTTAAGGCCAAATGGCAAAAACAGAAAATTGCACCCAAAACAAAATTAATTACCCATCATTTTGATCAAAAACACCTATTCGGAGCAAATCAATATATCGCGTATATAGAAATTAAGAGGAAAGGAAATGCGCCAGTTTTCGCCTTTGGCAATGAGGTAAAGGAAAAGAAAACAACTTCTACTTTTGGGAAAGAGCTCAATGCATTGTCTGCTATTAATGGTACATTTTTCGATGTTGCAAATGGCGGCTCAGTCGATTTTATCAAAATGGATGGTGTGATAATTAAACAAAATGTATTAGACAAAAATGGAAATAGAGCAAGGCATCAGAAAGCTGCAATAGTTATAGACCAAGGTAAATTAAGCTTAAAAAAATGGGATAATGCTCCTAACTGGGAAAACTCGTTAACGGAAAAAGATGTTATGCTTAGTGGGCCTTTGTTAACTTTTAATTCACAAAACGAACTATTAGACACTACATCGTTTACAAAAGCCCGCCACCCTAGAAGCGCTGTTGGCATTAAGCCAAATGGGAATATCATCTTACTTACGGTAGATGGAAGGCAAGAAAATTCTGCGGGAATGAGCCTTTATGAATTAACTAATTTAATGCGTTGGCTGGGTTGCTCAAGTTCTATAAATTTAGATGGCGGAGGCTCTACAACTTTATGGGTTTCATCTTATGCTGGAAACGGAGTAGTGAATTTTCCTTCAGATAATAAAAAATGGGACCACGAGGGCGAAAGAAAAGTTGCAAATGTTATCCTTTTAAAAAAGAAACAATAATATATTTGCCGCTGTTATTTTTTCGTGTCGTTTAAAATGAAATTTAATTCCCTGTCCTTTCCTATTCTAATTTTAAGTCTGCTTTTTTGCTGCGCCTGTAATTCTAAATCCAAAAAATCAAAGGCAGGAGAAAAGCAAGAAAGTGAGTTAACTTTTAGAGATGTAAATGGCATTCG
>SEDG01000332.1 GCA_004295885.1 Pedobacter sp.
AGCCATAACGACAAGCAAGAATTATATGCTGCTGGTACTTTTAAATATCCTCAATTAAAAAAGTATTTGGTTACAACTAACCCAAATTTGAAAATGTTGCAAGGCCACGATGATCCTAAGCTGGGAAGTGATGATTGGACAAACCAAAGTGACCAAGGTGCATTTAATGCTAAGAATATTCCTTTTATTTATTTTGGCGTTGAAGATCATAAAGATTACCACAAGGCCACTGATGAGTTTAAAAACATTAACAAGACATTTTTCATCGATGCAGCAAATGCGATACAAGAAGTGATTGTAAATATTGATAAACAAAGAGATATACAGGCCATTTTTAGAGAAAACCTGCAAATGAAAAAACAGTAAAAAAGAAAAGCCTCAATTAATTGAGGCTTTTCTTTTTTACTAATATTCTATATCAATAACACATTTTATAGGAATGTGAATATTGTTTTTTAGCTGAATATATTTTTCAGTAACGGCCCAAACTGTTGTATAAACTTTTTTTGCGCCTTCTTTTGTGTTAAAGGTAATTGTTGCTTTTGCTTTAAATTCATTACCCAATCTTTGGGCAGATGCTAGTCTTGTAATTGCTTCTTCTGAAAGGTCTGTTTCGGCAGGTATAATTTGAGTAACATCAATGGTTTCTTTTTCTATTAATTCGGCGTTCATGGTTATTCTTATTTTGTTTAAACAAGTTAATTGTTTTCTGTTAATACAACAAAAATGCCAATACTTCTTTTCTCAAAAATTTGTAAAATAAATGTTAATCATAACAACAAAAAGGCCGCTAACAGCGGCCTTTTTGTTGTTATTTAATTCTATGTTTAGTATCTATCATACCTTTAAACTCGTGATCACTTAAATCCGTATTAATTATAGCAGATGAAGGGCTAGCTAGATCTCGCTGTTTCGCAGTCATTGTTTTAGCCTGACTTGTAACGGTTACTCCTGGTGCAACTAAGCCCAAAGCCATTTTCAAATAATTATCATTAGGGTTTCCAAAATCATACATTATTGTACCGGCCGGCACTTCTGGCCCCCTATTTGCAACGTCAGGAACAAGACCATCGTAATAACCACCTTGTCCTAATGAATTTTTCGTCTCAAATAACGAATAATAAACATCATACTTATTTTCTATGGTTACAGGAAAGAAACCTACTGGCTTACCATAGGTAGTTAAACCTACCAATTGCACAGTCATGTGAGGCTTTAAGCTGTTAATAACCAATTCGCTTGCCGAAGCAGTGCTACCTGACACGATGAAAACCACATTTTTTACAGTCGTTAACGGACCTTTTTTCGCAAAAACCTCTGTGTTTCCAGAGACTGAATAATCTACATCGGCATAAGTTATCATCTTCCCGTTCCTATACTGAACTTTATCGTTAGCATCAAGTAAAGGCTGATTAGCTAAAATAGTAGCACTCCCAGCTTGCATTGTTGCATTGTAATACTCGGTGAACATTGTACCAGTTGCCGTAGAAGGCGCTATTAAATTAATTAAATGTTGCGCAGTACTCACATAACCACCACCATTGTATCTTAAATCAATAATTAGGTCAGTAACTCCACCTGCAGCAAAAGATGTAAATGCAGCCTCTAACTCTGCAATAGAGTTTTCAGCATTAGAAAATCTAGCATAGGCTAAATAACCAACTTTTTTTGAACCGGCAGTTAAAATTTTGGTTTTATAAATTGGACTGCTTTTAAACAAACTTTTTAATAAAGTTACAGAGAAACTTGTACCATCATTTTTTAAGCCTTCAAGAGAAATGGTTGTTCCAGCTAATGCAGTGTTTAAAAAATTTAGATTAGCGGAAAAATTAGATCCAACGGTTACGCCATTAATTTTTGTAATTAGGTTACCTCGAACCAAGTTCGCCTTTTCAGCTGGAGAATTCTGATAAACAGCGGTTACATAAGTTGTAAAACTTGCATCGGTGCCATAAAAGCCAAATCTAATACCCAAGTCGTTTCCGTTTCCTTCTAAATCTACAGAGGCTGTTGTTTTCAGGGTCGAAGTAGCATTTTTATTTGCCTTATCGAAAATGTAAGAATACTTAGAAGAGGTTGCGCCAGATTTATACTCGTATGGATTAGAATACTTTGTAATTTCGAAAAGCTCTTGTTCGTAGTTACTTAGTTCTGTTGAGTTTGAAGTGTACTTCCTTGGATTGAAAACCTCATAAGTTGGCAATTTATCGTTCCATAAATAAATCTGCTTGGCATATAAAAATATAGAATCTTTAGACAACTCTGCTCTAGTCGCCGTAACCACTGGAGGGACAACAACAGGCGGTGTCGGTGTTGGTGTAGGCGTCACTTTAGTCTTTTTACAAGCAGCAAGCGTGGCTATTACGATTGCCAGCAAGGCAAATATTTTGTTTATTTTCATTGGGATATTTGATATAGAATACTAATTAACGGAAAAAAAATCACAATAGTTTTGCAACTGACAAATATTCCATTCCCATTTTCTCTGCAAACTCTCTATCTAAGTCTGATTCACCAAGCATTAACAGCTCATTTAACTGAACTTTATTCTCATTCATTAGAAATTCGATGCTATTTGCCGATGGTTTGGGCGCAAACTCTTCTGTAAAATAAACCTTCAAATATTGCTCTAGGCCATGCCATTCCATTTGCTTTATTTTATTGATTTGTTGTGCTGGGTCTCCGTCAACTAACAAAAATATAGCTTTCCGTTCTACGACAACCTCCTGTAAAAAAGAGAGCATCTGTTTAAACAACAACAACTTTAATGGTAGCCTTGCATTTTGGTGTAATAAATCAAAATTGGTTTTATACTTACTTGGAATGTTGAATTTTGCAACTGTTTTTTCAAAGATACTTTCACTTCCGTTCGCTGCAAATTCTTCCCGCATAAATTCAATTATCTGGGCAGAATCTAGTTGTTCTGAATACGCCATAAATTCAGAGAACAGATAGTACACTTGCAACAAATAATCCTTTTCTGGGTAAAGCACATTATCCAACCCTAAAACAATTGCTTTTTTGTTTTTAATATATTCTTCAAAAGCCATTAAACAGTGATTAAGTTCAAAACCAAATTTTCATCATCGCGATTAAAATAGAATACGCCATTTAGCTGTTCGGCGTTGCCATGAGCGATAATTGATTCATCAGCGTTAGTTATAAAAACAACCTCGCCATTCTTAAAAACCACCCAATTATCAGCTTTGCTACCTTTTAAATATTGATGCAAATCATCTGCCTTTGGCAACAAAACTTCAATGTTAAACTCGTTAAATAAAATTTCAGCTTTGGCCACTGCTTCCATTTCAAAATTATGTAAAGGCAAAATCGCATCTACTCCTTCATCCAAACAATTATTTAGTAAGGTGTGAGCAATGGTATCTACATTTTTAGCACCCAATGTTTTGAAATGGTAGTTTGCTGATGAGATTGACGGCACATCGCCGTAATCTGCATCTTCATTATGCGTGACAATAACAAATGTTTGTTTAAAATTATCGCGTAGGTTAACAAATAACTGATGCAGTGCCTTGGCGTTGGCAGAATCTAAATTACCAGAAGGTTCATCGGCCAAAATAATTGCAGGGTTGTTAATTAGAGCCCTTGCTACTGCAATTCGTTGTTGTTCGCCGCCAGAAAGTTGATTAGGTTTGTGATTAGCTCTTTCTCTTAAGCCTAATAAATCTAATAATTCGAAGGCCCTTATTTCGGCTTCTTTTTTACTTTTTTTAGCAATAAATGCCGGAATGCAAATATTTTCAAT
>SEDG01000333.1 GCA_004295885.1 Pedobacter sp.
GGCCAATCTTCCTAAACCCGATAGTAGCGAACACGTAACGAAGTGAAGTAAAGCGAATAGCGGGACAGGACCAAATCCCATTGACCAACCTATTGCTTTTCAAAAAATAATTAACCGTTTATTAAAAACTTTTAGAAACGTGAGGTTTAAATGTATCTGTTTTCACGGTTGCTTTTAATTCATTTAAAATATTGTACAAGCCAAAATTTGTACGGTTGATGTAGATGAAATGTTTTACACCACGGGCTTGTTTAAACTCTGGCATTTTAGCAATTTTTTCGCCATAGCTGTATAATGCTTCAAAAAATTCGTTCTGGCTAAAATCAAAAGTTGGCGTAATATATGGCTTGGCAAAAAGGCCAATCATTTCCTTATAGGCTTTGTAATAAAACTCAATCTGCGCAGGTGTATCATTTGGCAAAATCATTTCAAGCTTCCTAAAAGCCTTGATGGTTTGTTCTTTATCCTCAAATAAATCTGTAGAAGTTAGAGAGAAAAATGGTTCATAAAAATCATCTGGCATTTCTTTAATACAACCAAAATCAATGGCGCCCAATTTTTCATCTTCTGTAATTAGAAAGTTTCCTGGGTGTGGGTCTGCGTGTACTTTTCGTAATTCGTGTTGTTGAAAATTATAGAAATCCCACAAAGCCTGGCCAATTTTATTTTTCAGTTCTTGCGATGGATTTGTTTTTAAAAACTCTTTCAAATGCATTCCTTCAATCCAATCCATGGTAATAATTCTATTGCTAGAAAGTGCTGGATAGTAATTAGGGAAAACAACATTGTCTAAGTTTTTGCAAGCTTCGGCAAATTCGATAGAGCTGCGGACTTCACGTTCGTAATCGGTCTCCTCTAATAAGCGTTCTTCAACTTCTTTTATATAGATGTTCAATTCCTTTTCGCTCATTCCCAACAATCGGAAAGCAAATGGTTTTACCAGTTTTAAATCTGATGAAATGCTATCGCCAACACCTGGATATTGAATTTTGACTGCCAATTTTTTGCCATCCAACTCAGCTTCATGAACTTGTCCAATTGAGGCAGCGTGGGTAGATTTGATGTTAAACTTATCGAATATTCTCTCTGGCGTTTTACCAAAACTCTTGGTAAACGTGCGAACAATTAGCGGCCCAGATAATGGAGGTGCGTTATATTGCGATTGCGTAAATTTATCTACATAAGCTCTTGGCAGGATGTTTTTATCCATACTGAGCATTTGTGCAATCTTTAATGCAGAACCCTTAAGTTCGCTTAAAGAGTTGTAGATATCTGACGCGTTATCTTCATTTAATTGATCGCGACTAAGCTCTGGATTGAAGATTTTTTTTGAATAATGTTTAATGTAATTTCCGCCAATCTGAAAACCTGTTTTAACAAATTTTGCAGACCGCTCTACCTTGGTGGTAGGCATAGTTTCCTGTGTTTTCATCCAGCTTAAAATCCCATCTTTTCTTTCAGCTTTCCGTTTTGCGAAAGAAATTTTCCGTATTCGAAAAGGTTGTCTATTGGAGAACGTTGAAATAAATCGAATGTAACTTGAATTCCTCTTTCAATGGCTTCATCGGTTTTTTCAAATCCATTGCTGTCATCATTAACCCAAAAGTTTAGGATGAATGCATATTGAACCCAGAGTGCATCTTTATAACGTTTGCTAAAGAATTTGCGTTCGGCTAGTTCGCCACTTTCCAAACCTTCGTTAATAATTTGCTCTGCGAAGTTTTCGAAAATCGGCTTAGCTCCAGATAAAACTTCAGGAGTTGATAACCTGATGCCGTGTTTTTTTAGACTATAAATTACAAAGCTTCTTTGGTTTTTAAGTAACTCGACATAGCTGTAAAAGAAGGATAACATTTTTTCTCTCGAAGAATATTGTTCCCAAAGCTCCTGTTTCTGAATCTCATCGATGGTTTCTACAGTGAGCTCAAACCAAATGTTCTTTTCAATGCTTTCAAACGAAGCATAAAAGGCATAAAAATCAGCCTCGGTAATTTTTAATTTCTTAACAAAACTGTAAACTGATTTAGGTTGCTCGTTGTGTGTTAAAACATAATCGACATAACCTTTTTTGATTTGCTCGCGAGTTGCCATTTTCTTTTTATTTAAAAACGTGAAAAATGTTGTTTTGGTTTCCGAAACCACTCAAAATTAAGACTTTATTTATCACAATTTTGCAATAAAATCGAGATAGAATTATTCTAATTTAAGCCGTCAAATTTCCCCAATTCGTTTATTCAAATAATTCTTAAATCTACTATGTTTAGCTTCTCCCACTACTTGTTTGCCATAAATTCCGGTAGGACCAGAAAGTAAATAAGAAATGGTGCAGGCAATGGCAACGTACACGCCACATTCGCTGCCAAATAATTCCATCGCCATGAGTGTACAGGCTAAAGGAGTGTTGGTTGCACCAGCAAAAACGGCAACAAAGCCCATTCCAGCTAAAAGCCCAACTGGTAGAGGCAAAAATAAAGACAAAGCACTGCCTAAGGTTGCGCCAATAAAAAATAATGGTGTTACTTCGCCTCCCTTAAAACCAGCAGCTAAAGTGAGTATGGTTAATGCCATTTTAATGGCAAAAGAATAAGTTGGCAATTGCTGAAAGACTTCCATTCCGAAAATTGCACCAGCCAAGGGTGTTCCGAAAACAGAGCCAAAACCAGCGGCAATTGCGGCAATAATTAAAATCTTTCTCTCATCAGGAGTGAGCTTAAACGGTTTGCTAAGCTGGTCGGCAATTGCACCCGCCATTTGTAAAGCAGTACCTTCTCTACCTGCAGAACCACCAAATAAATGTGTAGCCATTGTGCCTAAGTACACAAATGGCATCATTTTAAAAGGAATAGTTTGTTTAGGTTCGTGAATGGTATCGATCAACAAATTGTTGCCTGCTTCAACATCTTTGCCCCAATAATAATAGATTAAGCCAATAAGCAAACCTGCAATTGGTAAAAAGCCAATTATCCATAAATGATTTTCGCGGAAATTGGTAACCCATTCTAAAGATTGCAAAAATCCGGCAGATGCTGTACCAATTAAACCGCCTACAATTAAACTGATAAACAACCATTTTAAGATGTATGGAACAGCAGGATATTTCCTGAAAAAAACTAGAATATTAAGATTGATTTTTTTGCTGACTGATTTTTCTTTTTGTAATGACATCATTCTCCTGATTAAATGTTTTTACATTCATAACCAGGCGTCATCAGCTTTTTAGGGCGGTTCAAATAGGAAGACACCATTTCCTTAAGACAAACTTAATATTAAATTATTATTGGACAAAATTTTATGATAGTCATCCGATGAATATGGTCCTATTGTAAATAATCATCAGATGACTAATTTCTACTTCAAACCCAATCTATGTTTTCTCAAGGTATCTTTTGCAATGTCGTAACCTGCATCTGCATGGCGGATTACTCCCATTGCAGGGTCATTATGCAATACACGTTTAATGCGAATAGCTGCGTCTTCAGTTCCATCTGCAACGATAACCATACCAGCATGAATAGAATAACCAATGCCAACACCACCCCCATGATGTAAGGAAACCCAACTTGCACCACCAGCAGTATTAATCAGCGCATTTAAAATTGGCCAATCTGCTACTGCATCAGAACCGTCTAGCATCGCTTCGGTTTCACGATGAGGAGAAGCTACAGAACCAGTATCTAAATGGTCGCGACCAATTACAATTGGTGCTTTCACTTTACCATCAGCTACTAATTTGTTAAATGCTAACCCGGCTTTTTCTCTTTCGCCTTGACCAAGCCAGCAAATTCGGGCTGGTAAACCCTGAAAAGCAATGCGTTCTTGTGCCATGGTAATCCACTGAAGTAAACTTTCATTTTCTGGAAATAGTTCCAAAATCAACTTGTCAGTTTCGTAAATATCTTGGGGGTCGCCACTTAAGGCTGCCCATCTAAAAGGACCTTTTCCTTCACAAAACAAAGGACGAATGTAAGCAGGTACAAAGCCGGGAAAATCGAAAGCGTTTTTAACGCCTGCTTCTAAAGCCCTACCTCGTAAGTTATTGCCATAATCAAAAGTAATGGCACCTCGCTTTTGCAACTCCAACATTTGCTGAACGTGTTTCGCCATTGTGGCATAAGAATGTTTTGTATATTCTTCAGGGTTTTCTGTTCGCAATGCATTTGCTTCAGCAACGCTTAATCCCTCTGGAAAGTACCCAATCAACGGGTCATGGGCAGAAGTTTGGTCGGTTAATGTATCTGGAACAATATTTCTATCAATTAACCGCTGTAAAAGCTCAACTGCGTTGCAAACTACACCAATTGAAATCGCCTTATTTTCTTTTTTGTATTGTAGGGCTTTGTCGATTGCTTCATCAATATCGTAAGCAATTTCATCGATATATCTGGTTTCTAAGCGCTTTTTGATACGCCACTCCTCTACATCCGCCGCTAGGCAAACTCCTTGGTTCATGGTAATGGCCAAAGGTTGTGCGCCACCCATTCCGCCTAAACCAGCAGTAACATTTAATGTCCCTTTTAAATTGCTTTGAAAATGCTTTTTGGCCAGTGCCGAATAGGTTTCATAAGTTCCTTGCACAATTCCTTGCGAGCCGATGTAAATCCAAGAACCAGCGGTCATTTGGCCATACATCATCAATCCTTTATCTTCCAACTCATCAAAATGTTGTTGTGTTGCCCATTTTGGAACCAATTGAGAATTAGAAATTAAAACCCTTGGTGCATCTTTATGTGTAGGTAAAACACCTACTGGTTTACCCGATTGGATTAATAAAGTCTCGTTATCTTCTAAATTTTTTAAAGCTTTTATGATTAGTTCTAACGCTTCTTTGTTACGAGCAGCTTTGCCTCTTCCGCCATAAACAATTAAATCTTCTGGGCGTTCAGCGACATCTGGGTCTAAGTTGTTTAACAGCATTCTTAATGCGGCTTCTTGTACCCAACCTTTACAGGTTAATGTACTTCCCGTTGGTGTGTTCTTAATTTTTAGGTTTAAACCTTCGTTTATATTTGTGGTCATATCAAGGCAATGTTACAAGCCAAATGTAGAAAATTATTGTTATTTGTTTAGGTTTGCCACAGAAATTGAAAAAGAGACGTTTACATATTCAACGAATTTTAACCTTGGTTATGCTTTGGGTTTTTTCCCTTGCCATCACACCTTGGAGCGCTTTGCATCATCATGCAGAAGCCGCTGCTAATTCAATCGAAAAAAATTGCACACATAAGGTTCACGTTAAAACAAATGCTGACACATGTCTAATTTGTAAGGCTCATTTCGAGAAAAATTATACACTTTCAAGCGCAAATTTTATCACTTATTTAAACAGTAAGTTGATGTCTAAGAATTTGCCAATTGTAACCAGTTCATACACCGAACTGATTTCTACTTCCTTAAGAGGCCCTCCAGTTTTTTCATAATATCTCTTCTATTACTTTGACAAACTTGTCGACAACTGCTATATAGTTTGTCAAAGTTTATCAATAGAACTTTGACAAAATAAAAGCTAATTGCATAAAATTTTGTCAAAGTAGAATTACAAAAGTTTATTATCTAATCGTTCGATAAACGGATGGCTTTAAGCTATTCAGTTCATCCTTAAATATATTATTATGAAAAAAATACACCTATTACTGGTTGTACTACTTACTTTTTTTACCATTCCAACTTTTGCTAATGTTTTAGCGGAGTTTAAAGGGAAAGTTACTGATGCTAATACCAAAGAGCCTCTTTCTGGCGCTACTGTCTATATTTCCGATTTAAAAGCTACCACTACCACCAACTCAAATGGAGAGTTTACTTTTACCAATGTACCTGCAAAAGGTAAGTTTTTGGTTGAGGTTAGATACGTTGGTTACAAAACCACTTCTCAACAAGTAGATTTGAGTTCAAACGCGACAGTTACGTTTGCTTTGGAAGCTTCAGTTATTGAAAGTGCCGAAGTGGTAATTACCGGAACGCCATACAGCTCTAA